>CAZPBH010000142.1:0-5954 GCA_964584645.1 uncultured Rhodospirillales bacterium
TCTAGCGTGAGCGGACATGGTCCCTTGGGATGAAGAACGGCGGGATTGAAGGGTTTGCGGGGAGGTTCGGAGATCGGCGAGGCGCGTGTCGTGCCGGCGGATCAGGTGGCGGAAGCCCCCTTTCTGGTGCATGCGGCGCGGGGTGTCAGACGGCCGCTCGTGGTCGCCTGTCCGCATGCCGGGCGCGACTACCCGAAGACCTTCCTGAACCAGGCGCAATTGCCGCTGGCGACCCTGCGCCGGGCGGAGGATGCGCATATCGACCGGCTCTGCGCGGGGTTGCCGGATCACGGCATGCCGTTGATCGAGGTCAAGGTGCCGCGCGCCTATCTGGATGTGAACCGCTCCGTCGATGAACTTGATCCGAGGATGTTCACCGACCCGCCCGACAGGCCGGGTCTGGGCCGGTCGCGCCGGGTCGATTTCGGCCTCGGGCTGGTGCCGCGCCGGGTGGGCGAGGGGGCCGACATCTATCCGGCAAGCCTGCCCTGGGCCGAGGCCGAGGCCCGCATCGCAGCCGTCTACCGGCCCTATCATACCGCTCTTGCCGGTCTGCTGGAGGACACGCACAAGGTCTTCGGTGGCGTGCTTCTGATCGACTGCCATTCGATGCCGGCCCATGTCGCCCGCTCGCGCGAGGGGGAGCGCATCGATGCCGTGCTCGGCAACCGTCACAACCAGAGCTGCGCGCCCGGGATCATGCACGCCGCGATGGAGAGCCTGCGCCATGCCGGGCTCAAGGTGGCTTCCAACCATCCCTATGCGGGCGGCTACACGACCTCGCTCCACGGTCATCCGGAGACGGGGCGCCACGCCCTGCAGGTCGAGTTCAGCCGGGCGCTCTACATGGATGAAGCCACGCTCAGGGCCGATGATGCCGCCCTTGCCCGGCTGGGGCGTACGCTGATCGGGATGGCCGAGGCCAGTGCTGCGGCGCTCAGCGGGCTGTTGTCGGCGGCTGGAGCCGACCGCGGTATCCCGCCGACAGCGCTCGTCGCCGAATGATCGATCTCGTCGCCGATATCGGCGCCACCCATGTTCGTTTCGCGCTCGTGGATGATGCGGGCGCACTCACCGCCATCGACGTTCTGCGCTGTGCCGAGCATGACAGCCTGGAAGCCGCGATCGGGGTCTATCTTGCCCGCCTGCCGGAGCCCGACCGGCCGCGACCAAGGGCGGTGGCGCTCGCCATCGCCGGGCCGGTGACCGGCGATCTCGTGGTCATGACCAACCATCACTGGCGGTTCTCGCAGGCCGAACTGGCCCGCCATCTCGGCGTGGAACGGCTGGAGGTCGTCAACGATCTGGCGGCTGTGGCGCATGCCCTGCCCGAACTCGGGCCGCAGGATCTCGTCACCTGGAAGGACGGCACGCCCGCCCCCGAGGCGCCGAGCGCGGTCATCGCGCCGGGGACGGGCCTCGGCATGGCCGTGCGGCTCGCCGACGGGCAGGTGCTGGCAGGCGAAGGCGGCCATCAGGGCTTTGCTCCGGCGGATGCCGACCAGCGGGCGGTGCTGGAGAGGCTGGCCCGGGACGCCGATCACGTCTCGGCCGAGCATGTGCTCTCGGGCCCGGGGTTGCTGCGGGTTTATCGGGCGCTGGCCGAACGGGCCGGGGCCGGTGGGCGCGATCTGGACGCGGCCGGTGTGGTCAGGGCCGCCAGCGAGGAGGCCGCCGACAGCCCGGCAGGGCGGGCGGCAGCGATGTTTCTCGATATTCTGGGAGCCTGTGCGGGCGACCTTGCGTTGACGGTGGGAGCCCGGGGTGGCGTGTTCATTGCCGGGGGCATGCCGGGCCGTCTGGCCTTCGCCCTCGATCAGGGGCGGTTTTCTGCCCGTTTCGCCGCCAAGGGCAGCATGGCGGGCTATCTTGCCCCCGTGCCCTGCCGGCTGATCGTCCACGAGCTGCCGGCCCTGCTGGGTCTGAAGCATCTGCTGCGGGTCGGCTGAGGCAGCCATGCCCGCGCCGGGCTGACAGACCGCCAGCCTTTGGCTATGGTGCGCCGCACCTAATGGCCACCGTGCGCCATGAAGTGCAACCCGGGGTGAGGGATGAGCAGCCAGGTCCATCGCAGGAGCCGTATCAGGCCCGGAAAATCGCATCCGCTGGGCGCGACCTGGGACGGGCAGGGTGTGAACTTTGCCCTGTTCAGCGCCAACGCCACCAAGGTCGAGCTCTGCCTGTTCGACCGCAACGGCCAGCGCGAGGTCGAACGGATCGCGCTGCCGGAATACACCCACGAGATCTGGCACGGCTATCTGCCGGATGCGCATCCGGGCCTGCTTTACGGCTATCGGGTGCACGGACCCTATGCGCCCGAAGAAGGCCATCGCTTCAACGATCACAAGCTCCTGATCGACCCCTATGCCCGGGCCCTGCATGGCAATCTGCGCTGGAGCGATGCGCATTTCGCCTATCGGGTCGGCGGCGCCAAGGCCGATCTGGTGCCCGACCGGCGGGACAGCGCGCGCTACACGCCAAAGGGTGTGGTGGTCGATACGGCGTTCACCTGGGGGCGTGATCGCTCCCCCGGCATCCCCTGGGACCGGACCATCATCTATGAGACCCATGTGCGCGGGTTCACCATGCGCCATCCGGACGTGCCACCGGCATGGCGCGGCACCTTCACCGCCCTCGGCCAGCCGGAGATCGTCCGCTATCTGAAGGATCTGGGCATCACGGCGGTCGAGCTGCTTCCCGTCCACAGCTTTGCCCATGACAAGTTCCTGCTCGACAAGGGGCTGCGGAACTATTGGGGCTACAACACGCTGAACTTCTTCGCGCTGCACAGCGAATATGTGCACAACCACCCGCTCGACGACTTCAAGACCATGGTGGCGCGGCTGCACGAGGCGGGGATCGAGGTGATCCTCGATGTCGTCTACAACCATACCTGCGAGGGCAACGAGCTCGGCCCGACGCTCTCGTTCAAGGGCATCGACAACAAGAGCTACTATCACCTGCAGGCCGACAACCCGCGCTATTACGTCAACGATACCGGCACCGGCAACATGGTGAACCTGACCCATCCGCGCGTCATGCAGATGGTCATGGACAGCCTGCGCTACTGGGTGACGGAGATGCATGTCGATGGCTTCCGCTTCGACCTGACGAGTTCGCTCGGGCGCTATCCGACCGGCTTCAGCGCCGATCATCCCTTCTTCAATGCGCTGCGGCAGGACCCGGTGCTGAGCCGGGTGAAATGGATCGCCGAACCCTGGGACATCGGCCCCGGCGGCTATCAGCTGGGCGGCTATCAGCCGGGCTGGGCGGAATGGAACGACCGCTATCGCGACACCGTGCGACGCTTCTGGAAGGGCGATGGTGGCGTGATCGGGGAGATGGCCGGGCGGCTCACCGGCTCGGCCGACCTGTTCGACCGTCGCGGCCGGCGATCCTGGGCTTCAATCAACTATGCCGCCTGCCATGACGGTTTCACGCTCGCCGACATCACCGCCTATAACGAAAAGCACAATGAGGCCAATGGCGAGGACAACCGCGACGGCCATTCGGAAAACCTGAGCTGGAACCACGGCCATGAGGGGCCGACCGACGACCCCCGCGTGCTTGAGGCGCGCCGGCGCACCCAGCGCAATCTGATCGCCACCGTGCTGTTGAGCCAGGGCACGCCGATGCTGCTCGCCGGCGATGAACGCGGCCGCTCCCAGCAGGGCAACAACAACGCCTATTGCCAGGACAACGAGATCACCTGGCTCGACTGGGAAAGCGCCGATCCGGAGGTGGAGCGCCTGCTGCGCTTCACCCGGCAGGTGATCGCGCTGCGCAACAAGCACCCGATGCTGCGTCGCCCGCGTTTCCTGCACGGCCGGGAAACGCGTGCTGGCGTGCCGGACATCAGCTGGCTGCGCGGCGACGGCCATGAAATGACCGCCAAGGACTGGGCCGATGGCGAACGCCGCGAGCTGGGGCTGTTTCTGAACGGGCAGGCCGGTGACTATCTCGATCAGGACGGCACCAAGCTCGATGATCGCAAGATCCTGATCGTGATGAACGCCCAGGATGGACCGGTAGAATTCCTGATGCCGAAGATCGATGGCTGGGACCCCTGGCACCGCGTGCTCGATACCACCGACCCGGACGGGCTCGCCGGCATGCCGCCCGTTGCCAGCGGCAAGGTCGCCTGGATCGGTGCGCGCTCGCTCGCCATGTTCATCGCCGACAGTCCCGAGGACCGCGCGCGCGAGCATGAGGGAGCCGAGCGTTGACCGCGGGCCTCGCACTGCTTCCCGCCACCGGCCGACCCCTCTGGGGCGCCTGGCCCACGGCCGAGGGCGCCCGCTTCCAGCTCTGGGCGCCCGCGGTTGAGAGGCTGGGGCTTGTTCTGGGCGAAGAGGTCGTCGAGATGACGCGCGCCGCTGAGGGCTGGTGGTGGCACGACGCCCCCGGCGCCAGGCCCGGTCTCGGCTATGCCTATCGCCTGCCGGAGGGCCTTGTCGTGCCCGATCCGGCCTCGAAGGCGCAGGCAGGGGGCGTGCACGGCCCCTCCATGCTGGTCGATGAGGGCGCCTTTGTGTGGCGCCATCCGGGCTGGCGTGGACGGCCTTGGGAAGAGGCGGTCCTTTATGAACTGCATCCGGGGACGTTTACGCCTGAGGGGACCTGTCAGGGCATCGCCCAACGCCTCGATCATCTGGCCGAACTCGGCATCACCGCCGTGGAGCTGACGCCCGTGGCGGATGTGCCGGGCGAACGCAACTGGGGCTATGACGGGGTTCTGCTCTTTGCCCCCAACCCGGCCTATGGGGCGCCTGAGGATCTGAAGGCGCTGATCGACGCTGCCCATGGCCGCGGGCTGATGATGTTCCTCGATGTCGTCTACAACCATTTCGGGCCGGACGGGAATTATCTGCACGCCTACGCGCCGGATTTCTTCCATGATGATGTGCCCACACCCTGGGGGCCGGCCATTGCCTTCGATCATCCCGATGTGCGCAGCTTCGTCATCCAGAACGTGCTGCATTGGGTGAATGACTACCGCTTTGACGGGCTGCGTTTCGATGCCGTTCATGCGCTTTACCGTCCCGGCCAGCCGCATCTGGTGGAAGCCATCGCCGAGGCGGTACGGGTGCACGGGCCGCAGGATCGCGAGGTGCATCTCGTGCTGGAAAATGACAGCAACGAGGCGCATTGGCTCGAACGAGGGGAAGACGGGCGGCCCCGGCACTATGCCGCGCAATGGAATGACGATATCCATCACGCCGCGCACGCGCTGCTGACCGGCGAGGCCTCGGGCTATTATGCGGATTTCGCGGACGATCCCCTGGGCCATCTGCTGCGATGTCTGGCCGAGGGCTTCGCCTATCAGGGCGATGCCTCCCCGTTTCGCGAGGGCGAGCGGCGTGGCGAGGTCAGTCGCCATCTGTCGCCCACGGCCTTTGTCAGCTTCCTGCAGAACCATGACCAGACCGGCAACCGCGCCTTCGGGGAGCGGCTGGCGACCCTTGTCGAGGATGACGCAGCCCTCGCCTGTGTGACGGCGATCTGGCTGCTCGCCCCCCAGATACCGCTGTTCTGGATGGGGCAGGAATGGAACGCGACGACGCCGTTCCTGTTCTTCTGCGACTTCCATGACGAACTGGCCGATGCGGTGCGCGAGGGCCGGCGCCGGG
Organism: uncultured Rhodospirillales bacterium; assembly: GCA_964584645.1. Lineage (GTDB taxonomy): Bacteria > Pseudomonadota > Alphaproteobacteria > CAZPBH01 > CAZPBH01 > CAZPBH01. The sequence goes on from CAZPBH010000142.1 coordinate 5,631, forward strand.
AATTTGCCAAATTCGCAGCCTTCAGCGACCCCGAGGCCCGCGCAAGGATACCCGATCCGAATGATCCTGCGACCTTCGCTGCCTCGAAGCTCGACTGGTCCGAGGCCGAATTGCCCCGCCATGCGGCGATGCTTGCCCTGACGCGGGAGCTTCTGGCGGCGCGGCATGAGATCATCGTGCCCCTGCTGGCCCGGATCGCCCCGGGCCGCGCTGTGCCGCATCGCTTCGGGGACAGGGGCCTGCAGGTCCGCTGGCCGCTGGAGGAAGGTGCTGGCAGCCTTGAGCTTCTGGCCAATGCCGGCCCCGAACAGCTGCCCCTGGCCG
>CAZPBH010000143.1:0-5927 GCA_964584645.1 uncultured Rhodospirillales bacterium
AGCGATCTTGCGCCGCTGACGGAGGTCTATCTGACGCTTGGCGGCTGGCGGGTCGAATCGCTGCCCGATGCCGACGACGTCCAGGCGCGCGCCTGGGGCCTTGGCGAGGGAACGCGCATCCAGCAGCGCCGCCTGCTGCCGCCGGGGCAGGATCATCAGGCCGTCCGGCTGGTGCGGTTTCCCGATCTGCCGGGAGAGCAGATGCGCCCCAGCGCGAAGATCTGGGATTCGGGCGGGCTCTTCGACCTCGACCATCTTGTTGGCGATGTGCACGGCGTCACGCAGGCATTGCTGCAACGCGGCTGGGTCGGCTTTGGCGATCCCACCCCCTATGGCTGGGCCGAATTCAACGTCACCCAGGTGGTGCTGGCCGGGCCCGACGGGCTGATCATCGGCTTCATCGAGCCGAAGGAGGGCGGGCCGCCCGGCTTCTCGCCCATGCTGAACGCCGCGATGACGGTGCGGGACTATGAGGGCGGGGCCCGATGGTTCACCGAGGTGCTGGGCTGGCAGCACTTCATCGACACCCATGTGCACGACATGGACGAGCCCGGCCATCAGGTGCTGGGCCTGCCCATGCCGCTGGCACGCACGATTGATCGACGGGTCGGCATCTTCCATCCCGAGGGCGTCAATGACGGCTCCCTGGAGCTGATCCACGTCGCCGGGCTGGCAGGGCGCGATTTCGCCCCGCGCTGCAGGGCGCCCAATCTCGGCCTGTTCTGCCATCGCCTGCCGGTGGAAGATGCCACAGCCGAGGCCGAACGCCTCAAGGCGCTGGGTCAGGTTCTCGATCCCGAACCGATGGCGATGGAGATCGCGGGGCTGGGGGCCGTCACCCTGTTCGGTATCACCACGCCGGAAGGCGCGCGGCTGGAGTTCTTCAGCCGAGGATGAGCGCCTGCAGGTGCAGGATGACGGTGAAGCAGGTCGCAAAGGACAGATAACACAGCAGGGCATAGCCGGCATCGACCGCCAGCTGCAGCAGGGGTCCCTTCGGCAACAGGACCACATGGGCCATCGCCGGCAGCACGAAGAAGAGCCAGATGCCCAGAGCCAGCGTGATGGCCTCAGGATAGGTGTCCAGGCCCATCATCCGGTGCACGAGCCCATAGGCCGTGGCGGCCAGCAGCCCCATGGCGACGAGCACCCCGCGCTCGGCCATGTTGAGGGGCAGGGAGTTCAGATCGACCCCGAACTGGTCGGCCCACACGCTGCCGAGGGTGGACGGCGCGTACCACAGGCGCCAGAGGCCATAGTTCACACCGACGGCAAGCAAGACCGCAATCAGGAAGGCGAGTCCGTGCATCGCGCTATGAAGGCCGGGGGACCAGGCGGCGCGCAACCCGTATCCGCCGCCAACTGCTCAATTCGTGATGGCGCATCATTGATCAGACCATGGCGCGGTAGGTCCAGGCCCAGAGACCCAGCATCAGATAGCCCGCCAGAAGATAGCCGACATCGATCACGTACTGGACCAGAGTGCCCTGCGGGACGATCACCATCTGGGTCGCTGTCGGCAGGGCGAAGGCCAGCCAGATGATACCGGCCAGAAACATGAACTGCCCGAGAGCGGTGAAGCCGAGCGCCGAACTGAGCCCGAGGAAGGTGAGCGCGTTGATGATGCCCATCAGCAGGGCGATGAGCCATAGCTGCCAATCGACCAGCATGTCGCGCCGCTCGAGGCCGAACTGCTCGGCCCAGAGGCGGCCAAGGAACCAGGGCGCGTACCAGAGCTTGAACAGCCCGATCCAGATCGCGGGTGCTAGGAGACAATAAGGAATGAGGGGGAGATTCATGGGCCCGGCCCTCGGCAAATGGTCGGCGTGATGGGCCTGCGGCACCGGATGGCGTCGGACTGCCCGCTGGCTGGACGGCAAGATTCAGGGTTCCGCCACAACTAGTGGTTCCAGCTAACATCAACATACGCATAAAAGGCAATTCAATTCTGGACACTACCTCGAATAGTTACATGCGCAAGCACATGATCAAATGATTCTCGGCCCGCCATATCCGAATATCGGACATAATGGCAGCATCCCTCAGCCGCCCCTCATGGTTTTTTCTTGGTGGGATGCACAGCAGGTAATGCCAATATTTGTCCGGCAGACGGATTCTTGGGGACTTGTCCCCCAAATTCTCGCAAAGGGCTGCCCCCTTCCCTCAGAAGGCAGCGTGCAGGATCGCCAGCAGCCAGAGCCCGAACAGCACCTGCCCGGTCTCGATCAGCCAGCTTCGGGTGGAAAGCCCCGCCCGGGCATGCAGCACCGCCGAGGGCACGCCATGCATGCCGGCCCAGAGCGCTGTGGCAAGGCCGATCAGCTCCGGCAGGCCCAGCAGCCGGGTCAGCAGCACCATCGCCGCGAAGACGGCCGAGACCACCAGCCAGCCGAGCCCGGCCAGCAGGTGCTGCAGCCAGTTCAGCTGCGTCGCCTCGGCGTCGTGCGCCCGTGTCCACAGGCTGCCGAACACGGCCGGATGGATCCACAGCAGGCTGAACAGCCACAAGGCCGGCCAGCCCCAGAGCATCGCGATCCATGGATATTCAAAAAGCGGATTGCCGATCATTGCAGGGCGAGAGCCGGGATCAGGGGAGAGGACAGGCGACGGGAACAGATCACCGGCCGGGGCCGATCCCCTCGATCGCCAGTACACGATAGCTGTCGGCGATCCCGGCCCAGCCGCGCTGCACCGCCTCGCGTTGCCAGAAATCCTGGAGCGCCGTCAGATTCGGAAAGCGGACCAGCCAGGCCGAGCGACCCGGCCAGAAGCCCTCAAGGCGCACCACCTCCTCAGGACCCACCGCCGCAAGCTGGCGTGCGCCTTCGGGCAGCCGGTCGGCAAAGGCGGTCACGAAGGCGAGCAATTCCGACCCCTCGCTGGCCTCCCCACCATAGGCGAGCAGAAACGCCCCGCCCGGTTCTTGCGCCGCCACCCCGGGAAAGGCCACGACGTCGAAGCTGCCGGCTTTCTCGCGCAGCGGCACGGTGTCGTCCTGATAGGCGGGCGACCACCAGAAGCCCTCCACCGCGTCCCGGTCCGGCCATTTGGACACAACCATCGAGCGCGGCAGACCGGGGCCGGCCAGCTTGGTCACGCTCGACGGTGCGGCGACCATGTAATACTCCCCGCCCCAGCGCTCGTAGAGTGGGGGCAGCGCCTGAGTGTAGGCGCCAAAGCCGGCACGGTCGGTCACCACGCCCTCAACGAAAAGATAGGTGGCAGGCTGATCGGCTGCGGGTTGATCGGCCCGCGCGGTCCCGGCGGTCGCCAGCGCGCAGGTGAGAGCCAGGGCAAGAAGCCGCATCAGGTGATCCTCCCGAAATTCGTGACCTCACTCACATGGCAGGAATCAACGTCACCTGAAACCTCCCGATACCCGCGCGCAAGGGTTTGACGTCATGCTGATAGCGCGGGCTTGCCCAGAAATCCCGTGCGGCGGCCATCGAGGGCCAGGCCGAGATCACAAGGGACTGCCAGTCGGGCGCGCCTTCCAGCACATCGCGCTGATCGGCCTTGGCATGGACCGCATAGGCCGCGCCGCTCTCGGCCACGAGGGCCGAGACCGCCTTGCCATAGGGCGCCATCGCCCCCGGCGGCATGTCCCACCCCTCGATGATCATCCAGGCCCCGGCGGTGTCGACCTCGCCATGGGCCGGCAGCGCGGTGACGGTGTAGTGCCCGAGCCCGTCACGCAGCGGCTTCACCTCGTCGCGATATCGGGGCGAATCCCAGAACCCCCGTGCGGCCGCCATCGACGGCCAGCGCACCAGCACCACCGCATCCGCGGTGAAGGGCCCGCCCTCCAGCACCTCGGCGGTGCCGGGCTCGCCACGGCCGACATAGACCCCGCCATGGGCCTGCGTCAGCGGCACCACGGCTTCGCGATAGGCGCCAAGGCCGGGCGCATCAAGCCGGCTTCCCTCGATCAGCGTATAGGCGGTCATGCGTGGGGTCCTTCACCTCATCTGGCCGGCCATCGGGCACGTCATCTGGCAAGCCATGCAGCGCCCGTGCGGATCAGGCGCGCTGCGACCTCCCAGCCCAGATGGTCATCGATCGCATCAAGCGGGACCCAGCGCACCTCCGCCGCATCATCGCCGGCCTGTACAGGCGGCAGCCCCGGGGCGGCCGGTACGGCCAGCACCTCCACCAGCGTGTAGTGATATTCGACCCCGCCGCCAGCGTCCCGGTGCAGGCTGTCGATAGCGTCCAGCACCGTGAGTGGGCGTATATCCAGCCCGGTTTCTTCCAGCACCTCGCGCCTTGCACCGTCGAAGATCGTCTCGCCCAGATGCTGGGCGCCGCCGGGCAGACCCCATTCGCCCTGCCGTGGCGGCCGGGCGCGGCGGACCAGCAGCACATGGCCCTCCGCGATGACGACCACCCCGATCCCGACCCAGGGCCGGCGCGGATAGCGGCGATTGAGGTTTTCCGGCTGGCTGATCACGACGGGATCACCGACAGCGATCCAGCCTTCGCTGAGCACCCGCAGCGTCGCCCCGCCCCGCCAGTCGGGCGCCAGCGCTGCTGCCAGCCCCGGCCGGATGGCGTCCATGCGTGAGCAGGGTGCGCATTCCCCGGTGATGGCGAGACGCACCTGCGCCCCGATTTGCAGCACGGCACCCTTCGAGCGCCGGAGATCAAGCCCGTCCAGCAGCAGGTTGACCCGGCGGTCGGTCCAGGGGCCGTCATGGCCGGCCTGGGCCGCCGCACGCGCCCATCCCTGCTGCGTCATCGCGGTGAGCTGGCGCTTGCCGGGCCGTCCGCGGCAATCCCCTTCGAGCCCGGCATCAGCTGTCACCGCCGCCCTTTCGACCTCGACGAGGGGGGCCCGCCTGTGCGGCTTGACCGCGATGCCGACCAGATGGCCGGCGGTGCCTGTCTCGGTGTCAGCCGCGCTCAACGCACATCGCGACACCCATGCCGCCGCCGATGCACAAGGTAGCAAGACCCCGCTTCACGTCCCGGCGCTTCATCTCGTAAAGCAGGGTGGTCAGGATCCGCCCGCCACTGGCACCGATGGGATGGCCAAGCGCGATGGCGCCGCCATTGACGTTCACCTTCTCGCTGTCCCAGCCCAGCTCCTTGCCCACCGCACAGCTTTGCGCGGCGAAAGCTTCATTGGCCTCGATCAGATCGACATCCTCGATCTTCCAGCCGGCCTTCTCGAGTGCCTTGCGGCTGGCCGGCACCGGGCCGATGCCCATCACATCCGGTTCCACACCGGTCGTGGCCCAGCTGACGATACGCCCCAGCGGGGTGAGGCCCTTCTGCGCGGCCCGTGCGGCCCCCATCAGCACCAATGCGGCCGCCCCGTCATTGATTCCGCTGGCATTGCCGGCGGTGACGGTGCCTTCCTTCTGAAAGGCCGGGCGCAGCTTGGCCAGCGTCTCCAGCGTGGTCGCACGGGGATGCTCGTCACGGTCGATGACCCGCTCGCCCTTCCGGTCCTGGATGGTCACCGGCACGGTCTCGGCGTCGAAATAGCCGCCCTCGACAGCCGCTGCGGTCCGGTTCTGGCTGCGCAGGGCGAATTCGTCCTGAACCTCGCGGGTGATCTGCCAGCGCTCGGCCACGTTTTCGGCCGTCACGCCCATGTGATAGCCGTTGAAGGCATCCCAGAGCCCGTCGCGGATCATGGTATCGATCATCTCCAGATCGCCCATCTTCTGGCCCGTCCGCAGATAGGCGCAGTGCCGCGCGCGGCTCATGCTTTCCTGCCCGCCGGTCACGACCACCTCCGCATCGCCGGTGGCGATCTGCTGGGCGCCCAGCGCGACCGAGCGCAGGCCGGACCCGCACATCTGGTTGATCGTGAAGGCCGTACGCTCGACCGGAATGCCGGCGGCGACCGAGGCCTGCCGGGCGGGGCCCATGCCAACCCCGGCGGTCAGGATCTGGCCCAGGATCACCTCGTCCACCTC
>CAZPBH010000144.1:0-5828 GCA_964584645.1 uncultured Rhodospirillales bacterium
GCAATCTGGGGCCGGCCGAGATCCTGGCGCAGGTTCTTCACACCCGCGATGCGCTGGGCGAGTGGACGATCGACCCGGCCTACCGCCGGTTCACCAACATCGTCATGATGGGCATGGGCGAGCCCCTCTATAACTTCGAGAATGTCGCCAGGGCCCTTTCCATCGTCATGGACGGGGACGGGCTCGCGATCTCGAAGCGCCGGATCACGCTGTCGACCAGCGGGGTCGTGCCGATGATCGAACGCTGCGGGGCGGAGCTTGGCGTCAATCTGGCGATCAGCCTGCATGCCGTGCGCGACGATCTGCGCGACGAGCTGGTCCCGCTCAACCGGAAATACCCGATAGCCGAGCTGCTGGAGGCGTGCCGCACCTACCCCGGGCTTTCGAACGCCCGGCGGATCACCTTCGAATATGTCATGCTCAAGGGGATCAACGACAGCGACGCCGATGCGCATGAGCTGATGCGCCTGCTGCGGGGCATCCCGGCCAAGATCAACCTGATCCCGTTCAACCCCTGGCCGGGCGCGCCTTATGAATGCTCGTCCAACAATCGCATCCGGCAGTTCGGGGACATCCTGGCGGCCGGTGGCTATTCCAGCCCGGTGCGTACACCGCGCGGGCGGGACATCCACGCCGCCTGCGGCCAGCTCAAGAGCGAGAGCGTGCGCGCCCGCCGCAGCGCCGCCGCCGCCTGAAGCGGAGTCCCCTCCCGTTCATCGGGGGTCATCGAGCACGGGCAGCCAGAGCACATCGGCGAGCCGCTCGGCCCCCGTCACCAGCATGACCAGCCGGTCAAGGCCAAGCGCCATGCCCGCGCAAGCCGGCAGCCCGAAGCCGGCGGCGTGGTCATGCGCCCGCAGCAGGTCCTCATCGAGGGGCACATCCATCCCATAGCGCGCCTTCAGCAGCCTTTGCCCGGCTTCGAGCCGTCCGCGCAGAAGGTCGGGGTCGGTCAGTTCGACCCAGCCATTGGCAAGCTCGACCCCCGCCACCATCAGCTCCGCCCGCTCGGCAAAACCGGGATCGGCCGGGTCGGGCCGCGCCAGGGCCGCCAGCGCCATCGGCCAGCCGGTCAGCCAGACCGGACGGTCCCGGGGCAGGGAGGGTTCGATCAGCTGGCCGATCAGCCGGTGCAGCAGGTCGTCGACGCCGTCATCCTGGCCGACATGGAGCCCGGCGCTCTGGCAGGCTTCCCGCAACGCCTGCCCCTCGGCCAGATCGCCGGCCCTTAGCCCCGTCCGCTCGATCAGGGCATGGCCCAGATGCACGGTTGCGGGCAGGGCGGTGAGGCAGGCGGGCGCCTCTGTCGCCTCGGCGCAGGCCTGCACGAGCTCGCTCGTGAGCGCGATCAGCCCCTGAAGATCGAGCCCGGTCTGGTAGTATTCCAGCAGGCGGAATTCGGGCTGGTGCAGCCGGGTCAGATCACCATCGCGAAACACGGGTGCAATCTGGAAGATGCGCTCCATCCCCCCGGCCAGCAGCTTCTTCATCGCGAATTCCGGGCTGGTGTGCAGCCAGCGCGGATGCGGGGTGCCATCGGGCCCGCGCAGATCGGCGCGCACGCCGCGGACATGCGCATCCAGCCCGGGCGAGACCTGCAGGCAGGGGGTCTCGACCTCGATGAACCCGCGCGCTGCGAAGAACGCCCGGATCGCCGCCTGCACGGCCGCGCGCTGACGAAGGACCGGCAGCCGTGCGGCCAGACGATCTGCCCGCCATGCCGGCACCGGGGGAAGAGCGCCTGTCATGCGCCGGTTTCGCGTTGCCGGCGCGCAGCCATGGTGCTACCTCTCCGCCGAAAACTCACACGCACGAGATCATCATCCATGAAGGTCAACGCCATCCAGATCCGTCCGGGCAATGTGCTGGACTATAACGGCAAGCTCTGGCTCGTCCTGAAGCACGAGATCATGCAGCCGGGCAAGGGGGCGTCGGTCATCCAGCTCGAGATGCGGGACATCCGGGCCGGCAACAAGACCAATGTCCGCTTCCGCACCCAGGAAACGGTCGAGAAGGTGCGGCTCGAACAGGCGGAGCACCAGTTCCTCTATGCCGATGGCGAGGAGCTGCACTTCATGAACCAGGAGAGTTTCGAGCAGATCGTGATTTCCAAGGAGGTGGTGGGCTTCCCGGCGGCCTTCCTGCAGGAGGGCATGGTTGTCGAGATCGAGACCTTCGAAGGCGAGCCGCTGGGCGTGACCCTGCCCGATACCGTGATCATGGAGGTCGTCGAGGCCGATGCGGTGGTGAAGGGCCAGACGGCCAGTTCCTCCTACAAGCCGGCGGTGCTTGAGAACGGCGTGAAGGTCATGGTTCCCCCCTTTCTGGAGGCCGGCACCCGGATCGTCGTGAAGACCGAGGACGCCAGCTATGTCGAGCGCGCCAAGGACTGATCGGCGTCCGCTCATCTGATCCATTGCGAAAGGCGGACGAGCCGTGCCCAAGCGCTCCTCCCTGATGAACGTCATGACGGCGGCGGCGGAAAAGACCGGCCGTGCGCTGATCCGTGATTTCGGCGAGACCGAACAGCTGCAGGTGAGCCGCAAGGGTCCGGCCGATTTTGTCACCCAGGCCGATCTGAAGGCCGAGAAGATCCTGAAGGAAGAGCTGGCGAAGGGCCGGCCGAAATTCGCCTTCCTGATGGAGGAATCGGGTGCCTCGGGCACCAGTCCGAGCGGGGAGCGCTGGATCGTCGACCCCATTGACGGCACCACCAACTTCCTGCACGGCCTGCCGCACTGGGCCATCTCGATCGCCGCCGAGGCGAAGGGCGAGCTGATCGCGGCCGTGATTCACGACCCGATCAAGAACGAGCTGTTCTGGGCGGAGAAGGGCCAGGGCGCCTATGTCAACGACCGCCGCTTGCGGGTCTCGGGACGGCGCCGGATGGAGGATTGCATCTTCGCCACCGGCATACCGTTCAAGGGCCGCGGCGATCACGGGGTGTTTCTGGGCGAGCTGGCGCGGGTGATGGAGGTGAGTGCGGGCGTGCGCCGCTACGGCTCTGCGGCACTCGATCTCGCCTATGTCGCGGCCGGGCGCTATGACGGGTTCTGGGAGCGCGACCTGTCGCCCTGGGATGTCGCGGCCGGGATCCTGATCGTGCGCGAGGCCGGGGGGGTGGTCAGCCGCATCGACGGCAAGCGCGATGACCTGCTGGAAGCGGGTGATATCCTGACCGCCAGCGCCGATCTGCATCCGGCGCTGATGAAGCTGCTGAAGGGCTGAGGGCGCGCGGGCGGCGGCCTTGGAGCAGCTCCCGATAAGACGGAATCATCTGACCGGAAAATTTGTCCAGTTTGATAACAAGTCAGATCCGCTCTAGGCCGCGGCTTCCTCGCGCTTCCACTTCGCCAGCTTGCGCAGGATCATCTGGCGCTTGACCAGCGAGAGATGGTCGACGAACAGCTTGCCGTTCAGATGGTCGATCTCATGCTGCACGCAGGTTGCGAGGAGGCCGGTCATGACCTCTTCGCGGGCGGTGCCATCGGGATCGAGCCAGCGGACCGTCACCTCGGCCGGGCGGGCGACCTCGGCATATTGCTCCGGCAGGGAAAGGCAGCCCTCATTGTAGACGGCCTCATCCTCGGAGGCGCTGACGATCTCCGGATTGATCATCCTGTAAGGGGCCGGGGGCTCCTCATCGCGGGCGCAGTCGACGACGATCATGCGCTTCGAGACGCCGACCTGCGGCGCGGCCAGGCCGACACCCTGGGCGGCGTACATCGTCTCCAGCATGTCGTCGAGGAAGGCGCGATCCGCCTCGGTGACGGTTGCGACCGGCTGGGCCTTCTTCTTGAGCACCGGGTTCGGTGCGTGAACGATTTCCAAACGTGCCATAGGGACCAATCTAGTCTGGAATGGTTCCAGACTGAAGGGGGTCGTGCGCAGCGCCGTCCTGCAGCGCATGCGGGGGTGAGGGGTCGTCGCCGTCAGCGATGGATGGCGTTTCTTCTGCCGTCAGGGCCCGGATGCTCTCGTTGACCGGCGTGGCCGATCCCACCGCCTCCCCGGACCCGACGACGTTGAGTTCCTCCAGCCGCCGCAGCGAGGGAAGCACCCGGGTGTCGAAGGAGCTGACCATGCGGTTATAGTCGCCGACACTGCTGCCGAGGCTGCGGCCGAGCTTCGCCACATGGCCCAGCAGCGGCTTCACGCGCTCATAGAGCACCCTCGCCTCTTCGCCGACGAGGCGGGCATTCTCGGCGATATCCTCCTGCCGCCAGCCGAAATAGACCGCCCGCAGCAGCGCGATCAGGGTGATCGGTGTGGCGATCAGCACGCGGTCCTCCCAGGCGCTCTCGATCAGCGAGGGATCGACTTCCAGCGCGGCGGTGAAGCAGCCCTCATCGGGCAGGAACAGCACGACGAAATCGACCGTGCCCTCATAATTCTGGGTGTAGCCCTTGCGGCCGAGATTGCGGATCTGGGTGCGCACATGGCCGGCATGGCGCTGGCGGGCGGCGTCGCGCGCGGCGTCGTCCAGCTCCGGGTTCATGGCATCGAGATGGGCGTCCAGCGGTGTCTTGGCGTCGACCAGAATGTGCCGGCCATTGGGCAGGTTGACGATCATGTCGGGCCGGTCGCTGCCGGTGTCGGTGGCAACACTCGCCTGTTCGGCGAAATCGACGCGGTTGACGAGCCCCGCCATCTCCACGATCCGGCGCAGCTGGATCTCGCCCCAGCGGCCGCGGCCCTGGGGCGTGCGCAGCGCCCGCACAAGGCTCTGGGTCTCGCCCTGCAGGCGGCGCTGGGCGTCGGCCATCGCCTTCACCTGTTCGCTCAGCTCGCCATAGGCCGTGTGGCGCTTTTCCTCGATCCGGCCGGTTTCCTCGCGCAGTGCCTTGAGCGTGTTTTCCAGCGGCTTGAGCATGGCCTCGATCGCCTGGCGGCGCTGGTCCAGATCGCCCCTGGCGCCTTCGCGCAGCTTCTCGAAACTGCTCTTGGCCAGCGCCATGAACCGCTCGTTGTTGCTGGTCAGGCTCTCCGCTGCGAGGGCCTTGAACTGGTTGGTGAGCGCGGTCTTCGCTTCCTCGACGAGTTCCAGCTTTTCCTTGGCGATACGTGCCTCGCTCTCGGACCGGGCCTCCAGCGCGGCATGGCGACGGTGCAGCTCGGCCAGCTCCTCGTCACGCGCCTTCGATTCGCCCTTGAGCTCGGCGATCTGGCGCTTCAGGAAATCGTTTTCGGCCGTCAGGGTTGCGAGCTTGCCGCCGGTGAGAGGATCCGGGCGCAGCATGCGCCAGAGGATCGGAGCGGCAATGGCACATGCTGCCAGCGCCCCGGCAACGAACACGGCCAGTTGATCGATGGAGATTGGCATCCACCGCTTATAGCCCAGTCGCTCCAGCATCGCGACGCCCGTCTCCCCAAAATCGCGATCCAGCGAGGACCTTCGGATCGCGACCGCCTTCCCGAACAAGGGATTATGCAGCCGAAGGTGGTAGAGAGGGCGGTCGTGCACAACCGGATATTCGACTGAAAATACAGGGAAAACCGGGGTTTTTAACCCCCCAGTATGCGCATGTGAATTCAGGCGGAGAGGTCTCGGGGCGAGAGCCGGATCAGTGCGCCTCGCCGATCAGGGTGCCGGCACCGCCTTCGGTGAAGATCTCGATCAGCAGCGCATGTGGCGCCCGGCCGTCGAGAATCACGGCGGCCTCGACCCCGTTCTGGACAGCGGTGATGCAGGTCTCGACCTTGGGGACCATGCCGCCGGTGATGACGCCGTCGGTTTCGGCATGGCGCGCCTCGGTCAGCGTCAGCCGCTCGATCAGCCGGCCGTCGCGATCCAGCACGCCCGGCACGTCGGTCAGCAGGAACAGCCG
>CAZPBH010000145.1:0-5791 GCA_964584645.1 uncultured Rhodospirillales bacterium
CCATCGTGGCGCTCGGCACCTCGCTGCCGGAGCTGGCGACCTGCGTGGCCGCAGCCGTCAAGCGCCAGACCGATCTGATCCTTGGCAATATCGTGGGCTCGAACGCCTTCAATATCCTCGCCATCATCGGGATCACGGCCGGCATCAAGCCAATTGCCATCACGGGCGAGATCACCCTGGTCGATATCGGCCTGATGGTCGGGATCACGCTCGCCTTCGCGGGGTGGATGGTCACCAAAGGTGCCGTCGGCCGCAAGCTCGGCCTGGGGCTTCTTGCGGGCTATGTCGCCTATATGGGCTGGCTCGCGATCATCTCGCTGCCGGTGGCCGGCTGATGGCCCGGGCGGCGATCTTCGATCTCGACCATACGCTGACCCGGCACGAAACCCTGATCACATGGACCGTCGCCTTGCGTGGGCCTGTTTGCGTGGGATGGGCCGGTTTGCTGGCGGCCAGCCTCCATCGCAATCGCGAGGCCCCGGGGGCCGAAGACCGGCAGGGGCGGATCAAGGCTGCCTACCTTGAGCATCTGCTGCGGGGCCAACCCGTGGAGGCAGCCGAGCGGGCCACCGAGAAGCTGATCACTCAGGTGCGCTGGAACGCGGCGGTGCTGGAACGGCTGAAGGCCCATCGTGCCGGCGGGGACCATATCGTCATCGCCACCGGCGCGCTGACGCTTTACGCCGAAGCTCTCATGGAATCGACCGGCGGGGCGGATGCCGTGCTGGGCACCGATCTGGACATTCACGGCCCGCGACTGACCGGCCGGATGTGTGGGTCCAATAACGCCCGCCAAGCGAAGGCCGACCGGTTGCGGGGCTGGCTGGCCGCCGAAGGGCCGTTCGAGCACCTGACGGGATACGGCAATCTGCCCGATGACGGGCCGATGCTGGGGCTGTGCGACACCGCTTTTGCCGTCGACCGCCGAAGCGGCCAGATGACGGAGATCACCGACAGGACCGTTCTGGAGCGGTTTGCCTTCGAGGCGAAGGCTTGAACTTGCCCCAGAACGTGGGATGCAGGAGTAGGCCGAGGCTCAGGCCCCGGCCGCTTCCAGCTGCCGGATGAAGTTGATCCAGCGGTTCGCGTCATTGCGGGTGGCCCCGAACTCGGCAGCGTTCTCGAACGCAGCGATGGCGCCCTCGCGATCATCCAGATTGTTCCGGGTGATCCCGAGCAGCAGCCAGACATTGCCGCGGTTGCCGAGATCACCCTTGTTCAGGGCACTGGTCAGCGCCGCCGCCGCCTCGCGGTAGTTCTGGAGCTCGAACTGGGCCTGTCCCAGCCGATAGAACAGATCGCCCTCATCGGAGAGTTCGGCCGCGGTCTCAAGCGGTCCCAGCGCCCGTTCATATTCGCGCGAGTTGAACCAGGCATTGGCCAGCATCTCGAAATTTTCTTCCGAGCGCTCGACCGAGCCCTCGTCGAACTCCTGATCCAGCAGCACACCCGCCTTGTAGGGCACTTCGTGGAACATGTAGAGCTGCGCCAGCCGTTCGAGGTCGTTCGACTCGTCCAGAAAGCCCTGCATGTAATTCAGCTCGAGAACTGCAAAGGACTGCATTTCCCGCTGAAGCTCGCCATAGATGGCACCGAGCTGGTTCCAGTAGGTCTCGACCCCCGGAAACCGATCAACCATGAATTCGAGCAAGGCCTCGGCATTCTGATATTCGCGCAGCTCGAAATACATCGCCAGCAGAAGCTGATACCAGTTCTCCCGCGGTTCGGGGGCGATCTCGATGGCCGTGCGGATCGGCGGAATCGCATCGCGGAACCGTTCCATCTGCGCATAGGCCGAGGCCAGCATCACATAGGCGTTCGGCGGGGCGTTCCAGTTGTTCGGATCCTCGGAATTGGCGCGGGCCGAGCGGAACCAAGCCTCGAAGGTGTTCACCGCGTCCTGATAACGCTCTTCGGCCATGTAGAGCTGGGCAAGATTGAACTGCACGTTCAGCTCCTGCCCGATGGGCAGGCCACGGGTTGCGATCGCGTTCTCGAACGCCCGGATCGCGTTGGCGTAATCCTCCCGCTCGGCATGGAGAAAGGCATAGGTCTGCCAGACCAGCGCCACTTCGTACTCGTTCAGATTCTCCCGGTCGGCCAGCATCTGGTCCAGGATCTGCTGCGCCCTGCGATAGTTTGGTTGCACGCCTTCTTCTTCCGGCGCGATGGCCGCCTGCGCCTCGTTCAGCCGGTTGAAGGTCTGTTCATCCAGCGTCTGGGCCTGACGGGTTTCCGGCTTTTGCGGCCGTTCATTCTGGGCAAGGCCCGGGGCCGAGGCGAGGCCGAAAGCAAGCGCAAGGGCGAGGGTCAGCAGGGTCCGCATCGGCCTACTCCTCCAGATTGAAGCTGATGACCACCTCGACGCCGTGACGTTCGGTCGGCTGGCCGTTGACGACACGTGGCTTGTACTTCCACTTTTCCACCGCGTTGATCGCCGCGCGGTCGAAGATGCTCGACGGCTCGGCCGCGACCACCTCGACATTATACGGCGACCCGGTCTGGTTGATCGAGAAGCGCAGCTGAACCCAGCCCTCGATCCCGCGCGACAGGGCCCGCTGCGGATATTGCGGTGCCACGCGAACGAGCGGCAGGACATCACCTTCCGGCGCGGCACCAAGATCCACACCCAGGCCAAGCTGCATGTCGGGGTTCAAGCGCGGCATGGCGACATTGAGGCCCGCCGCGTCCGGGGCGGATGTCTGCGCGCTGGCCGGTGGTGGCGGCGGCGGCTGCTCGACCTGTTCGGGCTTGTCAGGCAGCTCGCGGTCCTTGGTCTGGACGGTCTCGTCGCGCTCGACCCGGGTGAAGTCGATCGTCTCGACCTCGTCAACTTCCTGCAGCGGGGATTCGCCGGTAGCGATCAGATAGGTCATCAGCGCGAACAACCCGATGGTGATCGCCCCGGCAATCGGAATGGAGAGGCCCACACGGACTGCATGCATGTTTTGTCTCCTCACTGACGGGCCGACCTGATGCGAGGCATCAGGCGAATGCCCAAGAAACCGACCTGTTCAAGCGGCACCGGTTAGCCCGCTGCCGTCATCTTGCTTAACGAAATGTTACCGTCGAACTCTAACGTCCAGTCGGGCCGCCTCGCAACCGCGACGCCAGCGCCCTACTCGACCGCTTCGCCGATCGACACCGGCGCCCCGGCGAGGCGCGCCTGGTCCATGACCTGCACGAGCATGCCCGTCTCGGAATCCTCATGCGGCTGGACGACCACGGCACGCTCAGGGTTTTCGGCGAAAAGCCGTTCCACATTGGCCCGGACGGCACGCACGTCGATACGACGCTGGCCCTCGGGCTCGAACAGAAAGACCTCGTTGTTCTGCGAGATCGTCAGCAGGATCGCCTCGGTCTGCTGCTGTTCCTGCTCCTGGTTGTCCGGGCGTGTCACATCGAGCCCGCGTTCCCGGATGAAGGTCGCGGTGACGATGAAGAAGATCAGCATGATGAAGACGATATCGAGCATCGGGGTCATGTCGATATCGGCTTCTTCGGCCCCTCTGACGCGTCTGCGCATCGGATCTGGCTCCCTATTCCCTCAACGTCGACAGGCCGGTTCGCGGCACGCCGGCATTGCGGATCTGTTCCATCACCTGAATGACAAGGCCGGCGGAGGCCTTCTCATCAGCCTGAATCACCGTGGTGCCGAGCGGGTTTTCCGCCTGCAGCTTTTCCACCGTCGCCCGCACCTCGTCGGAATCGACCTGCTGTCGGTTGATCCAGATCTCGTCCTCGTCGGTGACGGCGACGAGGATGGAGACGCGGTCATGCTCGATGGCGGTATCGGCTTCGGGTCGCAGGACATCCACCCCGGCTTCCTTCACGAAGACGGCGGTCACGATGAAAAAGATCAGCATGATGAACACGACGTCGAGCATCGGCGTCATGTCCAGCTGGACGTCTTCTTCCTCGGCGTGGCGTTTGGCCTTCGGCATCTCTAGGGGGTCTCCTGCCTCACCGCAATTCGAGGTCGTCGGCCAGCGCCTCGACCTCCTTCTTGTGCCAGCGCTTGAGCCTCACCGAGAAGAAAAGGCCCGAGATCGCCACGACCATGCCGGCCATGGTCGGGATGGTGGCCTTGGACACGCCGCCCGCCATGGCGCGGGCGTTGGATGAGCCGGTTGCGGCCATCACGTCAAACACCTCGATCATCCCGGTCACGGTACCGAGAAGCCCCAGCAGCGGGCAGACCGCCACGAGCGTGGCGATGAGCGGGATCGCCGTTCCCGCCTGCTCGCGCACCTCGGAGATCAACTGGTCGCGCACCTTGTGAGCATGCCAGGAACTGTGATCGCTTCGACGCTGCCAACGCTCCAGCACCTCCCGCTTGTGCTGCCGGTGTGCGGTGAGGCTGTACCAGTACCGCTCGATGATGAGGGACCACAGGACGAAGGCGGTTGCCATGATCACCAGCAGGACGTCACCCCCGGATTCAATGAACCGGAGGAAGGCATAGACCCATTCGTCAAGCAGCGGCACGGGACTGCTCCGCGCGCTGGGCCACAAGCCCGGCCGCCTGGCCTTCCAGCACCTCGATCACGGCCTTGGAACGGCCATTGGCGACCGAATGCAGCAGCAACAGCGGGATCGCGCCGACCAGACCGAGCACCGTGGTGATCAGGGCCTGCGAGATACCGCCTGCCATCATCTTGGGGTCACCGGTACCGAAAAGGGTGATGGCCTGGAAGGTCAGGATCATCCCCGTCACGGTGCCGAGCAGCCCCATCAGCGGCGAGACGGCAGCCAGCACCTTGATGGTGGTCAGGCCCCGCTCAAGCTTCGGAAGCTCCTTCAGGATCGCCTCGTCCAGCTTGAGTTCGAGCGTTTCCACATCGGCGGTCTTGTTGGCTTCATAGGCCGCCATGACCCGACCCAGCGGGTTGTTCTCGTTCGGCTGGGCGGACTTCATCTGGCTGCGGACCTTGCCGGCCGTCAGCGACAGCGTGATGATCCGCTCAAGCGCCATCAGCAGGCCCACGATGATCAGGCCGATGATGATGTAGCCGATCAGGCCACCCTGGTTGATGCGCTCCTCCAGCGAGGGCGCCTGAACCAGCAGGCCGAGGATCGCCCCGCGCGAGGGGTCGACGGCCGCGGGGGTGAAGCCGCTCGTGGCCCCTTCGAGGGAATTGGCCGCCGCCATGAAGCGTCCGGGCGGCTGGCGCGGCAGCTCGGCCAGGGCCCCCGTCGCCGGCTCATAGCGCACGAAGGCGCCATCGGAAACGGCCGTGAACGGACCGACACGCACCACGGATTGCTGCGAGGCGTTACCATCGGGCGAGACCACTTCGGCCTGATATTCGACGACGCGGCCCTGCTCGATCGCCTCCTCCTGCATGATCGCCCAGAGACGCTCCAGCTGCTCGACCCGGGGGAGACGCTGGGTCTGGGCGAGGCTGGCAAGGAATTCCGAGCGCCCCTCGATCTGCGAAGAGATCAGCGACTGTTCGACCTGACCGCGCATGTCGCCAGCGACCTGCCGGACGACCCCGAACAGCTCGCCGAATTCGCCCTGACGCTCGGCCAGCAGTTCCTCGAGCTCGGCGATCCGGATCTCGTTCTCTTCGAAATTGGTCTCCAGCTCTTCCGAGCGCTGCTCGGCAGCGGCCAGATCACGGCGGGCCTGGGCAAGCAGGTCCTGCTGTTCTTCGCGCCGCTGGATGAACTGCTGGTCGCGCTGCTGGTTGATGCGCCGCTCACGCAGCCGGTTCTCACGCACCCGGTTGAGGAGCTCCTGCAAGGTGCCGGGCTGGCCCTCGACCTGGGCGTCCTCCTGGGTGTA
>CAZPBH010000146.1:0-3992 GCA_964584645.1 uncultured Rhodospirillales bacterium
AGAAGAAACGGGTCAACGCCCTTGTCTTCATTGGCGATTCGATCGAGGAAGATATCGACGATCTGAGCCATGTCGCAGGCCAGCTGGGCCTCCGCGGGGTACCGGCCTTCCTGTTCCAGGACGGGCGCGATCCGGCAGCCAGCCGTGCCTTCGGGCAGATCGCACGGCTTTCCGGCGGGGCGCATGTGCCTTTCGATCTGGGCAGTGCCGGCCGGCTGAAGGAGCTTCTGCAGGCCGTCGCGCGTTATGCTGTCGGCGGGCGGGCCGCGCTCAGCGACCAGCGCCATGCCAGCGAAGGTGCGCGGCTGCTGACCCATCAACTCGGCCAAGGCCGCTAGCGCGTCATGTTTCCCCTGATCCTTGCCGCCATCGCCATCCTCGCCGGCATGTTCTTCATCGGCTGGGGCTCAAGCCGTATCGACACCCGCGCGCTCGCCAAGGGGCTGAAATGGGTCGCGATCGGGCTTGGTGTGATCGCGGTCGGCTTCATGGCCGTCACGGGCCGGCTGGGAGCGGCCGTCGGCATTCTCGCAGCCCTCGGGCCGTTTCTTCTGAACTGGCGGGCGCTGCGCAACCGCGCCAAGGCCGCAATGGGCCCGAGCCCGGGCCAGCGCTCGACGATCCGTACCGCCACCCTTTCCATGCATCTCGACCACGACACCGGCGAGCTCGACGGCCATGTGCTCCATGGTCCCTATGCAGGGCGGGACATGGGTGAGCTGTCTGTCGGTGAGCTGATCGACCTCATGGAGATCTGCGAGCGCCGCGACCCGGAGAGCCTGCCCCTGATCGAGGCCTGGCTCGACCGCCATCACGAGGGCTGGCGCACCAGCCATGATCAGCAGGATCGCGCCCATCAGAGCGAGGATATGGGCAGAAACGGCGCGCGGGCGATGACGCGCGAGGAGGCGCTCGACATTCTGGGGCTGCCGGAGGGTGCCGATGATGATGCGGTGCGCGAGGCCCATCGCCGGCTGATGAAGAAGCTCCACCCCGATCAGGGCGGCTCGACCTGGCTGGCCGCACGTATCAACCAGGCCAAGGATTACCTGCTGGGACGCTGAGGCCGGGGCTCGCTCCCTTGCCCTGCCTGCCTTTCTCCCCGACATACACGGTCCGGCAGGCGCCCGCGACGCATGCCGCCATGAATGATGTTGACCAAGAGGATCGGGATGGACATCCGTCCGATACGCCGCGCGGTGTTTCCGGTGGCAGGGCTCGGCACACGCTTTCTGCCGGCGACGAAGGTGCTCCCCAAGGAAATGCTGCCGCTTGTCGACAAGCCGCTGATCCAGAACGCGGTCGACGAGGCGCGCGAGGCCGGGATCGAGGAGTTCGTCTTCGTCACCAGCGATGGCAAGGGCATGCTGGAGGATCATTTCGACACCCAGTTCGCCCTGACCGAGATGCTGGAGCGTCGCGGCAAGCAGGATGAGCTTGAAGCCCTTCGCGAGGTCGAGATCCCCTCCGGCAAGCTGTTCGCCACGCGCCAGCACGAGCCGCTCGGCCTTGGCCACGCCGTCTGGTGCGCGCGCCATGCGATGGGCAACGAGCCCTTTGCCGTCATCCTTCCCGATGATGTGGTGCTGGCCGAAACCGGCTGCATGAAGCAGATGATCGAGGCCTATGCGGAAACCGGCGGGAATTTCGTGGCGGTCGAGGATGTGCCGCGGGAGGACACCCGCAAATACGGGATCCTGAAGACCGGGGCTGCCGAAGAACCGCCCGGGCGGACCGTGCGGATCGAGGGGCTGGTGGAGAAACCGCAACCCGATCAGGCGCCCAGCACCCTTGCCATCATCGGCCGCTACATCCTCCAGCCCGAGATCTTCGATTTTCTGGAAAGGGCAAGAAGGGCTCAGGCGGCGAGATCCAGCTGACCGACGCCATGCAGGAGCTGATCGCGACCCAGGCCTTCCACGGCTATCGCTTCCGCGGCACCCGCTATGATTGCGGCGACAAGGTGGGCTTCCTGCTGGCCAACCTCGCCTTCGGCCTCGTCCGCCCCGACATGTCGGAAAAATTGCGCGCCGGGCTGCGCAACCTCGTCTGATAGAGCCATCCCGCCGGGAGCAGAGTGAACCATGAAGATCGTGATGGTGGGGGCGGGTTATGTGGGCCTGGTCTCCGGCGCGTGTTTTTCGGAATTCGGCTTCAACGTGACCTGCGTGGATCAGGACGCGGAGCGGATCGCCAGCCTGCACGCCGGGCGCATGCCGATCTTCGAGCCGGGTCTCGATGTCCTTGTTGCCAACAATGTGCGTGATGGCCGGCTGCACTTTTCCACCGAGCTCAGCGAGGCGGTGGCCGGTGCCGATGCGGTGTTCATCGCGGTCGGTACGCCCTCGCGCCGCGGCGATGGCCACGCCGATCTGAGCTATGTCTATGCCGCCACCCGCCAGATCGCCGAAGCGCTGGAGGGCTATACCGTGATCGTGACCAAATCGACCGTGCCGGTCGGCACCTCGCGCGAGGTGGCCAGGATCGTGCGCGAGACCCGGCCCGATGCGGATTTCGATGTCTGCTCGAACCCCGAATTCCTGCGCGAAGGCTCGGCCATCAACGATTTCATGCGGCCCGACCGGGTCGTCATCGGCTGCGAGAGCACGCGGGCCGAAGAAGCGATGCGGCGGCTCTACCGGCCCCTCTATCTGCTGGAAACGCCGATCGTGATGACCTCGCCCGAGACCTCGGAGCTGATCAAATACGCGGCCAACGCCTTTCTTGCGACCAAGATCACCTTCATCAACGAGATGGCCGATCTGTGCGAAAAGGTGGGGGCCGATGTGCAGGCGGTCTCCAAGGGCATCGGGCTCGACGGGCGGATCGGCTCGAAATTCCTGCATGCCGGTCCCGGCTATGGCGGTTCCTGCTTCCCCAAGGACACGCTCGCCCTCGTGCGCACGGCCAGGGAAGCCGGCAGCCCGGCCCGGATCGTCGAGACGGTGGTCGACGTCAACGAGGCCCGCAAGCGGGCGATGGCGGAGCGGATCATGTCGGCCTGCGGGGACAATGTGCGCTGCAAACGCATCGCGGTGCTGGGCCTGACCTTCAAGCCCAACACCGACGACATGCGCGAGGCGCCGAGCCTCGCCATCATCCCCGCCCTGCAGGAAGCCGGGGCGGAAATCGTCGCCCATGACCCCGAAGGCATGCGCGAGGCGGCCCGGCTGCTGCCGGGTCTCGCCCTGGTCGACGATCCCTGGAAGGCCATCGAAGGTGCTTCGTGCACCGCAATCCTGACCGAATGGAACCAGTATCGGGCGCTCGACCTGCCTGCGATGGCGGCGCGCATGGCGGAGCCAGTGCTGGTCGATCTGCGCAACATCTACCGCCCGGCCGAGGCCCGTGCCGCGGGTCTTGCCTATCATGGCATCGGCCGGGGCCAGCCGCGCGCGCACACGGACGGGTGACAGCCCCGGTCTTCCATCCTATCAAGGAGGGCCGAAGGGAAGATTGACGAGGGAGGAGCGCGCCATGATGACGGGAACCCTGCAGGACGGGCATCGGTTCAACCCCACGATCCTGCGCGAATATGATGTGCGCGGACTTGTTGACGACACGCTGACGGAGCGCGACGCGCTGGCACTGGGCCGCGCGGTCGGAACCTATGTCGCCAATCGTGGCGGGCGCAGCGTGGCCGTGGGCTATGACGGGCGGCACAGCTCACCCGTGCTTTCGGCCGCCCTGATCGAGGGCCTTGTCGCCTCCGGCATGGATGTGACGCGGATCGGCCTCGGACCGACGCCGATGCTCTATTTCGCGGTCAAGCATCTGGGCCTTGATGCCGGCGTGATGAACACCGGCAGCCACAACCCGCCGCAATATAACGGTTTCAAGATCGGCCTGCAGGCGGGCCCCGTCTTCGGGGCGGAAATCCTCGCCATCGGCCGTATCGCTGCCGAGGGAGCCTATGCCACGGGCCGCGGTTCGGTGCGGGATCTCGACATCAGGGACGTCTATGTCGACCGGCTTCTGAAGGACTATGAGGG
>CAZPBH010000146.1:4002-5783 GCA_964584645.1 uncultured Rhodospirillales bacterium
CGCGATCTCGCCATCGCCTGGGATGCCGGCAATGGCGCCGGCGGTGTGATCCTGGAACGTCTGGCGGCCCGCCTGCCCGGCCGGCACACCCTGCTCTACACCGAGATCGATGGGAGCTTTCCCCATCATCATCCCGATCCGACGGTGGCGGAAAATCTGGTCGACCTGCGCAAGGCGGTCCTCGAGAATGGCTGCGACATGGGCATCGGCTTCGACGGCGATGCCGACAGGATCGGTGCGCTTGACGAGAAGGGCCGGATCATCTGGGGCGACCAGCTGATCGCGCTCTACGCTTCCGAGGTGCTGGCCGCCCATCCGGGCGCGCCGGTGATCGCCGATGTGAAATCCTCCAAGAGCGTGTTCGACGAGATCGCGCGGCTCGGCGGGGAGCCGGTGATGTGGAAAACCGGCCATTCGGTCATCAAGAGCAAGATGGCGGAGATCAAGGCGCCGCTGGCGGGCGAGATGAGCGGGCATATCTTCTTCGCCGACAAATGGTACGGCTTCGATGATGCGCTCTATTGCGGGGTGCGGCTGGCCTCGCTGGTTTCGAAGAGCGGCGGCCCGCTCTCTGCCCTCGCCGATCGCCTGCCCGTCACCTTCAACACGCCCGAGACCCGCTTTCAGGTCGATGAGAGCCGAAAGTTCCCGGCCATCGCCGAGATTCAGGCGCGGATGGCCCCGCGCACCGATGTCGAGGTCAACGATCTCGACGGGGTGCGGGTGACGACAGCGGATGGCTGGTGGCTGCTGCGTGCTTCCAACACCCAGGACGTGCTTGTCGCCCGTGCCGAAGCCCTGACCGAAGAAGGGCTGGACAGGCTGAAGGCCCAGATTGTCGCACAGCTTGCTGCCAGCGGGATCGAGGCACCGCCCGGGTTCCTGCCGCGCTGATCGCCAGGCGCAGATTTACCCGGAGGCCAGCCTGACATAGCGCAGGGCCGCCTCGACATCCGCAAGGATGCCGGCACGACGGGCCTCGGCGTCGGCATCGCTGCCCCAATGTTCGGCCTGAAAGATTTCTTCCACGAGGGCGGCGGCACAGGCCTCTTCGGGCGTTGCGATCTCGCCCTCCATCAACGCTGCTGCGATCAGCAGCGATCCCAGCGCGGCCGTTGCCGCCTGCAATGCGGTCAACCGTTCTGCGTCCAGCCCCTCCAGCCAGAGTGCCAGCGCCTGTCGACCGGCGGGGTCCGGTGCCAGTGGCTCCAGATCGTCGATGGGCACGATCAGCAGGCCGAAGCGCCTGTCCGCCCAGCGCAGCACCGGGCTCAGCAGGGCTTCCTGTCGTGCACGCAAGTCAGGCTGGGTCGGCTCGCGATAGCCGGCGGGATCATGGACGAGGTAAGCACAAAGTACCTCAATGATCGCAGAGCGTTGCGGGATGATCCTGTCGATTTGGGTGAAGGCAAGGACCGTCAGCGGGCGGCGCGCCATGGCCTGTGGCGTCCGCTCTAGTGTATCGGCCCATTCGGCCGAAATGGCCTCGGCGAGCGCACGCGTGGCGACCTGCAAACGCTCTCCGGCCGGGCTCAGCATCGGCCGGCCCCGGATCAGCACCTGTTCGGCCATTCAGCGATCCAGGAGGCGGTTGAGACCTTCACCCAGACGACGGATCGCATCTTCCGCACGTTCACCGGCCGGCTGCTGCCGATCAGCTGCGCGCGCCTCGATGGCCGCGAGGCAGGCATTCGCCCCCGGTTCGACTTCGGGAAGCTCGGGCACGGCCAGGCCGGTCGGGTCGACCTGCCCCAACAGCAGGCCCGCTGCCCCGGTGATCA
>CAZPBH010000147.1:0-5733 GCA_964584645.1 uncultured Rhodospirillales bacterium
AGGCCTCCAGCGTGCCGTAATGGCGGGCCAGGAGCTTCGCCGTGGCTGTGCCGACCTGGCGGATGCCGAGAGCATAGATAAACCGGTCGAGCGCGATTTGCCGCCGCGCCTCGATCGCCTGAAACAGGTTGGCGACCGATTTCTCGCCCCAGCCATCGAGGTCGATCAGCTTGCCGTCCTGACGCCGTTCTTCGCGCGCTTCGAGGGTGAAGATATCGCTGGGTCTGGCGATCCGGCCATCCTCATAGAAGGCGGCGACCTGTTTCGAACCCAGCCCCTCGATGTCGAAGGCCTCCCGGCTGACGAAATGGCGCAACCGTTCGACCGCCTGGGCCGGGCAGATCAGCCCGCCCGTGCAGCGGCGCACCGCCTCGCCCGCCTCCCGGATCGCGACCGAGCCGCAGGCCGGGCAGCGCTCGGGAAAGATGAACCGCCTTGCGTCAGCGGGGCGCTTGTCCAGAAGCGGCCCCAGCACCTGCGGGATCACATCGCCGGCGCGCTGGATCGTCACATGATCCCCGATCCGCACATCCTTGCGGGCGATCTCGTCCTCATTGTGCAGGGTGGCCCGGCTGACCACCACCCCGCCCACGCTGATCGGCTCGAGGATGGCCACCGGGGTCAGGGCGCCTGTCCGGCCGGTCTGGATCAGGATGTCGTTGAGCCGCGTGATCGCCTGCTCGGCCGGGAACTTGTGCGCAAGCGCCCAGCGCGGTGCGCGCGCGACGAAGCCGAGGCGCTTCTGGTAATCGAGGCGGTCGACCTTGTAGACCACCCCGTCGATCTCGTAGGGCAGCTCGGCGCGTTCCGCCTCGATCCGTCGATAATGCTCCATGAGGGCATCGAGCCCGCGGCACAGCTCGGTCGGGCTGGTGAGCGGAAAGCCCAGCTCGCCCAGGGCCGCGCGCATCGCCGCCTGCGTTGCGCCGGCCATCTCGCTCACCTCGCCCCAGCCATAGGCAAAGAAGCGCAGCGGTCGTTCGGCGTTGCGGGGGTTGGCGAAGGTCTGGGCGCCGGCCTGTTCCTGACGGGCATTGAAATCGGCGAAATCGTCGCGGCGCATGTAGACCTCGCCGCGTACCTCCAGCACCTCGGGCGCGCCTGTCAGCCGGTCCGGGATCTCCGCGATGGTCCTGACATTGGCGGTGACGTCCTCACCCGTCGTGCCATCCCCGCGCGTCGCCGCATGGACGAGCCTTCCGCCCTCATAGCGCAGCGAAAGACTGAGACCGTCGATCTTGGGTTCCGCCAGCAAGGCGAAATCCGCCTCGACATTGGGGGCGAGAAAGCGGTGCACACCGGCCAGCCAGTCCCTGATGTCCCCCTCGCTGAACCCGTTGTCGAGGCTCATCATCGGGACCCGGTGGCGCACCTTCGCAAAGGCCTCGGCCGGGGCCGCGCCCACCCGTTCGCTGGGGCTGTCAGCTCTTTTAAGGTTCGGAAAGCGGGCCTCGATGGCGGCGTTGCGCTGGCGCAGCGCATCGTAGGCGGCATCCGGGATTTCGGGTTTGTCCTGCTGGTGATAGAGCCGGTCATGCCGCGCGATGGTCTTCGCCAGACGCTCCAGCTCCGCCCTCGCCTGATCTTCGCTGAGGGCCTCCACGGCGGTCAGCGCGTTGCGGCTCATGCGGCGGCGTCCATAAGGCGCTGGGCGGCGGCGCGCGCCTCCTCGGAAATCTCCGCGCCGGAGAGCATGCGCGCAATCTCCTCGCGGCGTTCGGCCTGCGCCAGCTCGGCCACACGGGTGAGGGCGCTTTCCGCCGAGAGCTGCTTGGTGACCTGCAGGTGCCAGCGCCCGCGCGCGGCGACCTGCGGGCTGTGGGTGACGACCAGCACCTGGCGTGCCTCGCCGAGCCGGGCCAGCCGCTCGCCGACCGCATCGGCCACCGCCCCGCCAATGCCCGCATCGACCTCATCGAAGATCAGCGTGGCCGGGCCGCGACCGCCATCGGCGGCGGCACCGGCGAGCACCACCCGCAAGGCCAGCATGAACCGCGCCAGCTCGCCGCCCGAGGCGATCTTGCCCAGCGGCCCCGGCTCGGCGCCCGGCTGGGTTGCCACGGCAAAGGTGACCTGATCGAGCCCGTGAGGTCCGGCGCGTTCGGCCGGGAGCTGCTCGACCCGGGTGACGACACGCGCATGGCCGAGCTTGAGCGGCGCCAGCTCGTGCGCGATGGCGCGGTCCAGCTCGGCCGCTGCCCGCGCGCGCCCTGCGCTCAGAGCCTTCGCCGCGCTCAACCATGCCGCATGGGCTGCCTCCGCCCGTTGCATGGCCTCAGCGAGGGCCACGTCGCCGCTTTCGATCAGCCGCAAGTTGCCGGCGAGGTCGTCGGCGAGGCCGGGCAGCGCATCGACGCTCACCTGATGCTTGCGGGCCAGCGCGCGCAAGGCGAACAGGCGCTCCTCGACCTGATCGGCCGAGCCCTCATCCTCGCTGAGATCGAGGGCCAGCCGACGCAGGCTTGCTGCGGCCTCCTGCACCTCGGCATCCGTGCCCGCCAGCACCTCGAGAGTGGGGGAGAGCTGTTCGCCCGCCAGGGCCTGCGCGCGCTCCAGCGCCCGCAGCGCCGTGCCAAGCCCGGCTGCTGCCTGCTCGGTCAGGGCGTCGAGGGCGGTCTGGAGAGCCTCCAGCAGCCTCTCCCGGCCCATCAGCATCGCGCGGCGCTGCTCCAGCGCCTGTTCCTCGCCCGGTTGCGGGCCCAGTTCGGCGATTTCGGCAGCCGCGTGGGTCAGCCAGCTTTCCTGCGCCCGGGCAGCCTCGGCCTGCTCGGCGAGCCGGTCCCGCTCCGCCGCCGCCTGCCGGCGGGCCTCCCAGAACTCGCCCAGCGCCGATACCTCGCCCGTCAGCCCGGCAAAGCGGTCAAGGGCGGCGCGATGGTTGGAGGGGTCGAGCAGCCCCTGATTCTGGAACTGGCCATGGATCTCGACCAAAAGCGGGGCCAACTCGCGCAGCAGGCCGGTGCCGACGGGCTGATCCTGAAGAAAGGCGCGCGAACGCCCATCGGCCCCCACGACACGACGGATGATGAGCGGACCCTCCCCCTCGATCTCCGCGTCGGCGAGAACGGCATGGACGGCATGATCGGCCGGAAGGTCGAATTCGGCCGTGACCTGGGCCCGCTCGGCACCCTTGCGGATCAGCCGGGTCTCCGCGCGCGCGCCCAGCACCAGCCCCAGCGCATCCAGCAGGATCGACTTGCCGGCCCCGGTCTCGCCCGTCAGGACCCCAAGCCCGTCGCGAAAGTCGAGGTCGAGCCGGTCGATCAGGACGATGTCGCGGATGCTCAGATGGACGAGCACCGGGCCGCCCTCAGAACAGGGAGTTCCAGACGCGTCCGAAGAAGCCGGGGGCGTCGATCGCCACATCGCGCCCTTCGGCGACGAGGCGATAGGAATCGCGATACCAGCGGCTGTCGGGGTAGTTGTGGCCGAGCGTGGCCGCGGCCTGCACGGCCTCGTTGCTGAGGCCAAGGCGCAGATAGGCTTCCACCAGCCGGTGCAGCGCTTCGGGCGTATGGCTGGTGGTGTCGTAGTCCTCGACCACGACCTGAAAGCGCTTGATGGCCGCACCGGTATGGCCGCGGCGGAGATAGAACCGGCCGATTTCCATCTCCTTGCCGGCCAGATGATCGCGCGTCAGGTCGATCTTCAGCTGGGAATCGCGGGCATAGGGCGTTTCGGGAAAGCGGCGGACGACGTCCTCCAGCGCGTTCAGCGCCAACCGCGTCATCTGCTGATCGCGGCTGACATCGGTGATCTGCTCATAATAGGAGATCGCGCGCAGGTAATAGGCATAGGCGATATCGGGATTGCCGGGGTGGATCTGGATGAACCGGTCCAGCGCCTCGATCGCCTCCTCATAGCGCAGGCCCTGATAATGCGCGTAGGCCGCCATCAGCTTGGCCCGGGTGGCCCAGTTCGAATAGGGGTGCTGGCGTTCGACTTCGTTGAAGAAGGCCGCCGCCATACGATAATTGCCGTCGTCCATCTCCATCGCCGCCCGCCGGTAGATCGTCTCGACCGGCAGCTCGACATAGGGCACGGGCTCGGCCTCGTCGGCACCGTTGCCGGCGCAGGCGCCGAGCGCCATCAGGGTGGTCAGCAGAATCGGAAGCTTGGCGATGCGCATGAGCGCTGACATAGCACTTCCGCAGCCCATCGGCCAGATCGGCGGCGCGCGTCCGGACCGGGTGCGGCTCAGGCGATGCGCCGGAGCGGCCGCGGGCCTTCCATGGCGGTGATGCTTTCGGGCTGATCTGCCGGAGCAGGTGACGCCTCCAGATCAGGGCCTTCGACGAAGCTCCACGCTTCCGGATCGGCGAACAGCCCGCGCAGGGCCAGGTTGTTGATCCGGTGGCCCGGGCGCACCCCGCGATAGAGCCCGAGGATCGGGGCACCGGCGAGGGCAAGATCGCCGACCGCATCGAGGAGCTTGTGCCGGGCGAATTCGTCATGTGATCGCAGGCCTTCCGGGTTCAGCACCCGGTCGCCCTCGACCACGATGGCGTTGGCAAGCGACCCGCCGCGCGCCAGCCCGGCCTGACGCATGGCCTCCACCTCATGGGCGAAACCGAAGGTACGGGCCGGGGCGACGGCCGAGAAATCCTCACAAGCGAGGTCGAGCGCGGCAAGCTGCCGGCCGATGGCCCCCGAGGTGAAATCGATCTCGACTTCGATCGCGCGCCCGGTGCCCGGGCTCAGCTCGACCGCGGAGTCGCCCTCGCTCACCCGGATCGGGCGTTCGATTCGGACATAGCGGCGCGTCGCGGGCTGGATGACCACACCGGCGCAGCCAAGCAGGAAGGTGAAAGGCTCCGAACTGCCGTCCATGATCGGCATCTCCGGGCCGTTGACCTCGACCAGCGCGTTGTCGATCCCGGCTCCGGCGAGAGCGGCCAGCACATGTTCGACCGTGGCGACCCGCGCACCCTCGGGATTGGCGAGAACCGTGCAAAGACGGGTGTCCACGACATGATCGTAACGTGCCGGTATGTCGCGGCTGGCACGGGTTCCCAGATCGGTCCGTCGCAGCACGATGCCATGATCAGCAGGGGCTGGCTTCAGGGTAAGGGTGATCTCCGCACCGCTGTGCAGGGCGGTGCCAGAGCAGGCAATGGCGCGCGCGAGCGTCGCCTGATGAGCCCGAAGCCCGGGCTGCGTGGTGTGCATCGAGTTCGGATCACCCACAGATGAGGCCACGCTGCGGTGGCGCGCCGCCATCTCGGGAAATGATGTCAGTGAACGCATCAATGCCGGAACCCGCGTTTCTCGTCGCATTCTCGCCAACGTGCAGCGCCCCACGCCACTGCCAGCGAATCCTTTTTCGGTTGGTTGTGGGTATCAGGCCGCCACCACCATGCCAAATCACGTTTTGTTGCGCATTGTTGCGATGCGGCAGAGCGGGGGCAGAATTGCGGTGGAAAAGAAAGAGGCCGCCCCGCGAAGGGCGGCCTCGATCGTCATGTGCACTGTTTCCGGCTCAATTGGCCTGGCGGCGCAGGAAGGCCGGGATCTCCAGCATCTCCTCATCGGCGGCGCGGGTCCGGGGTCGCGGGCTGTCGACACTGAGCCGGGGCTGGGCCTCCACGCGCGCAGCTTCACGCGCAGCTTCCGGCAGAGGCGGCGGCTCGGCCGCCGGCCGCACATCACGCGGCCGCATGGCGCCGGTCACACGCTGGAACAGGCTCGGCCGGTCGGCCGCCGGGGCGGCGGGGGCTTCCTCTTCCGGCTCTT
>CAZPBH010000148.1:0-5726 GCA_964584645.1 uncultured Rhodospirillales bacterium
CATCTGCAAGCTGCGCAAGAAGCTGTCCACAGCCACGGGCGGCGAAAACTACATCGAGACGGTCTGGGGCCGCGGCTATGTGCTGCGCGATCCCGATGACCCCCATGGCCATCTGATCGAGGAAGAGCGCGAGCCCGAACGCGCAGCCGTCTGAGCCTGCCGGATGCAGCACCTCGAGCTGTATCGCCAGATGATCTGAAGAGGGCCGCCCCCAAGGCGGCCCTTCTGCTTGAGGGCCGTTACCGGTTCATGACAGTTTCAGGCGAAGCGGCCAGCCCCTGCCGGTGCGCGCCTCAGGCAGCAGGCTTGCGCAGGATCACCAGAAAGCCCGAGAGGAACCTGCCGGCATTCTGGCGCAGGCCGACCTCGTCGAACCGGACCTCTTCAAGCCCGGAAGCCGCGATCTGGTCAGCGACGTACTCGCGGTGAT
Organism: uncultured Rhodospirillales bacterium; assembly: GCA_964584645.1. Taxonomy (GTDB): domain Bacteria; phylum Pseudomonadota; class Alphaproteobacteria; order CAZPBH01; family CAZPBH01; genus CAZPBH01. The sequence continues at coordinate 431 of CAZPBH010000148.1, forward strand.
GCGCATAGCGTCCGGTCTCCAGCAGGTGATAGCCCGGCCGCTCATCGGCCTCGACCGAGAAGATCAGAAGGCCGCCTGGCTGCAGCCTCTCGGCCGCCCCTTTTAATGTGGGAGCGATATCACCGATATAGACCAGCACGTCGGCCGCGATGATGAGCGGGTAGGGCTGCTCTTCCTTCTCCATCACCTCGATGATGTCGCCCTGGATCAGCCGGTCATAGAGCTTTTTCGATTCGGCCTCGCGCAGCATCTCCTTCGAAAGGTCGACACCGACCAACTCGCCGACCGCATCGTGCAGCATCAACCCGATCAGACCCGTGCCGCAGCCAAGGTCCAGCGCCCGCTCGAAGCGGTGGGTCTCCCCGAGGCCCGGGAAGAGCTGGTCCAGTGCCTTGCGGAGCAGCCCCGGTACCCGGTAGCCAAGCTGGAAGATCAGGCTTTGCTCGAAGGTGCTGGCATAGCCGTTGAAGAGTTGCTCGACATATTCCTTGGTCGCGGTGTCGGTATCCTGACCGCGTGCCATGGCCAGCCAGTGCTTGCAGTACCCGTCATCCGGATCGAGGGCGAGGGCATTTTCGAAGGCCTCCTCGGCTTCCTCCATCCGGTCGAGAGAAAACAGCGCATGGCCCCGGTTACGCCAGAGCACGGCGTGAACCACGCCACGCTCGAAGGCAAGATCGATCATGTCGACCGCTGCCTGATGCTCCTGCCGACGGTACATCAGCGTCGACAGATTGGCGTAGGGCCGCATGTCGTTGGGGGCCATCTCCAGCGTCAGCTGGAACACCTCATCGGCCGCGTCGAGCTGGTTCTGGCGCAGAAACGCGTTGCCAAGGTTGAAATAGGGCTCGGGATTGGACGGGTCGAGTTCGCAGGCCTGGGCATGGCACAGGGCCGCCTTGTCGGCCGAACCGGTGACGTTCAGATAGATGCCCATGCGGTCGATCAGGATCGGGTCCTTCGGCAGGCGCTCGACCGCCTCGGCCATCGTGTAAAGCGCGTCCATATCGCGGCCACAGCGGGCATGGATGGCGGACCGACCAACATACCAGCGCCGCTCGGTCGGCTGGCGGCTGATCGCTTCCTCGAAGTTTTCGAGGGCCTCGTCATAACGTCCCTGGTTGAAGCGCAGCTCACCCAGCATCCCGCTCGCCAGACCGCGCTGAACCGGATTGCTCAAGGCGCGCACGAGCAGCGCCTCGGCCTCCGCCATGCGGCCCGATCGTGCATGATGCTCGGCCTGTTCCAACAGCGCTACGCCGGCGGTCCGGCTCGCTTGCGGACGGGCGGTAACCTTCGCCATGGGTGCGATCTCCCCTTGCCTGCAGATGCGCGCCGGACCGACCTTTCCCCGCGGGGATCAGCACGAAACAGCGTCGCTGAAGCTAGGTTGCAGCCGAACCCTTAAGGGCACGTTAAGTATAAAGCGGAGGTCGGCAGAATTTGCCGATGCGCTGACATCGCATTGCTGACCCCAATCAGATGGGCCCAATCAGACGAGGATGCCGCCGGTCCCGGGAATGAGAAAGCCGGAGGAGGCCTGGCCGCCAAACAGGCCAAGTTGCCAAGCCGTGCTACCCTGGGAACTTCCCGAGCGCTGATCAAGGATCAGGAAACGCTCGACGAACTTCGTGGCGAAATCGGGATTGTCGAACTTCTCGATATCGAGGCGATCATCGATGGCCTTGGCCTGGGCCTCGACCGTCTGGAAGGCGATCTCGACCGGCAATTGCAGGGCGGTCAGCGTCACGCGCCGCAGGATCGGGTCGCCCAGAAGCGAATAGGCGCTCTCGATCCGCCCCTCTTCCACCGCCTTCTTGAACGCCATCGCATCCGGCACGGCCGGGTTACCCTGGCTCAGCGCGAGCTCACGCTCGTCGGTCACATAGCCCTGGACGATGGTGTCGAAGACTTCCTTTGACCGCAGCTTGTCGAGCCCCTGGATGGAGAACTCGAACACCTTGGCAGCATCGGCATAGCGTGTATCGACAAGCCGGTTGGCGAGCGATTCCGGGTCCTCCGGATCGCTCAGCAGGCCCCGCTGGACAAGGGCGAGGTTCTGCGCCTGGTCGCGCATCCCCAGCGATTTGGTGAGGAAGGTGATGATCCGGGGATCGTCGAGAAACTCCTCGGGATCTTCGGCTTCTTCCAGCTTTTCGGTGAAATACTCGATCTCGCGCTTGACCAGCGGATCCTCGCGCACGCGCTCCATGTCGCGCTCGGTATTCTCCTGCGCGAGGCGGTAGGCCGTCATGTTGTCGAGGCCGATCAGCGCTACGACCATGGTCTCACCCTCTGAACACGACGGGGCTGCGCGGCGCCTCAGCCGGATGCCGTCAGGCCGCCGTCGATGGCTCCATCCTACCCATCAAACCGTCAATAAGTGATTGATGGATGTCGACGATGAACGGAATGTCCGCCGTCGCCGGCTCCTCATTGCACTCGCGCAGCACCGCCAGCCCGATCGAATAGAGCTGGGCCCGCAGCGGCTTGGGCAACTGGTTCTCTTCCGATCCGAGGTCGGTCAGGAAGACGGTCCACAGAGTCCGGGTATCCGACAGCGAGCGCGCCCGGTCGATGAGATCGCCCGATTCCAGCGCTGCCTTCAGCCGGCCGGTGATCCGCATGATGATATCCGCCTCGCTCTCCCGGGGGGTTTGCTGGCGTTGCTTGACTGCGGTGTAGGCGCCTGCACCGCTCAGATTGGTTCTCATCCGCCTGTCTCCGTCTTTGCCATGGCCTGCGGTGCCTCGCCGAGCGCCGCAAGGGCCTGCTTCAACGGCGCATCATCCTGCGCCGCCTGCCCTGCTTCGAGGACAAAGTCCTCATATTCGATCACCTGCTGGGCGATCTTCATGGCCTGGTAGAATTCCTTGTCCTGCGCCAGCGCCAGCATCTGGTCCAGCTTGAACCGGATTGCCGGCTGCGTGGTCGCACGCGCAAACTCGCCCGAGCGGTCGCGCAGCATGGTCTGGAAGGTCTCACGCTCTTCCTGCGAGGCCATGTAGGCCGATTGGAGGGCAAAATAGATCCGGCGGGCCGGGGTATCGGCCTCGTCGGGATGCATGATCTGCCCTTCGCGCATCAGCGCGACCTTGTTGTGAAAGCGCACACGCGCCCCGTCCTCGAACGACAGGACCGCCCCGTTCACCACGAGGCGCTCATTCTTCTTGAGGGTCAGGCAAAGCGGCATGACGCGAGCTCCCTTCTGGATTCCGACGACTACAGCGGCATTGGTCAAATTTCGATTAATTCATGGAGGGAGCTGGACGTGCGGCCCGGCTTACCCCGCCCCTGCCGCGCCCGGCCCGGTTTCCCGAAACCGGGTCGGACGACGGTCAGGTCATGCCGGCTCCCCATCAGCTGGGAGAGCCGGCGAGGCCTTGAGGGCTTAACGGAACAGACCCAGCAGGATCGACGGCGCCTGGTTGGCGATCGTTAGGGCCTGGATGCCCAGCTGCTGCTTGGTCTGCAGAGCCTGAAGCTTGGCGCTTTCCTTGGCCAGATCCGCGTCCACGAGTGCACCCAGACCCTGCTCGAGAGCATCGATCAGCGTGCTGTTGAACTTGGCCTGGTCCGTCAGCCGGTTGGTATCGGCTGCAAAGCTGTTCATGGCCGTCCCGAGCTGGGTTTCGGCACTGGCGAAGCCACCCTGCAGAAGCGCCTGAGCGTCGGCCGCCGTGGTGACCGCCGTCAGGTTGTCCGACACCGCGACCTTGAGGTCAGAGGCCGTCAGCGTGTACTGGTTGGCCTGCATGTCAGCGATCACGTTCACATCCGACGCACCGCCCTGGATCAGGTTCTGACCGTTATAGTTGGCGTTCGCGATATAGTTGGTGATCGTCGCCTTCAGCTTGGCATAACGGTCATTGTACTGCTGCATCTGCTCGGTATCGTTGTTTTCATCCGCGAGGCGGGTGAGAACATCGCGCACATCGGCCATGGTATCGGAAATGTTCTTGGCCGCCGTGTTGGTCACGCTCATCAGGCCCTGGGCAACACCCAGCTGCGAGTTGACCGCGGTCAGAGCCGCAACGTCGGAACGCACAGCCTGCGCGATCGCGAAGGCCGCACCATTGTCCGTTGCATCGGAGACGTTCTGACCCGTCGAGATACGCTTCTGGGTCATCTCCAGCATCTTGTTGGTGCTGTTCAGGTTCTGCAGGGCAACCTGAGAACCGATGTTGGTATTGATCGAATTGTTCATGATGATCCTCCTTTTGTGATCGAGAGTTGATCGGTTATCCAAGCCGCCCTGCGGCGTGAATTTCTCCTTCCGCGATACGGATGATTGTTTTTTTGTTGTTCAGTTCGGGACCACCCTGTGCGGCGGGCCCGGCCCGGCCTTCTGGCCGGGAAACCGGTTGGGGTTGTAGGGCTTAACCGCCGCGGAACAGGCTCAGGAGCACGTTCGGCGCAGCGTTGGCGATGGTGAGCGCCTGGATGCCGAGCTGCTGCTTCGTCTGCAGCGCCTGCAAGCGGGCACTTTCCTTGGCGAGGTCGGCATCGACGATGGCCCCCAACCCCTGCTCGATCGCATCGAGCATGGCGGAGTTGAACACCATCTGGTCGTCCAGCCGGTTCGTATCGGCAGCAAGGCTGTTCATCGCGGTGCCGAGCGAATTCTCGGCGCTCGTGAACCCGCCGGTCAGCAGAGCCTGAGCATCGGCCGCCGTCGTGATGGCCGTCAGGTTGTCGGACACCGCCGCCTTCAGGTCTTGCGCGGTGATGCCGTACTGCGTCCCGTTCATGTCGGAGATGACATTGACGCCCGAGGCCCCGGCAGAGATCAGGTTCTGGCCGTTGTAGACCGCGTTGGCGATGTAGTTGGTGATCGTCGCCTTCAGCTTGGCGTAGCGGTCGTTGTACTGCTGGAACTGCGTGGTGTCGTTGTTCTCGTCCGCCATGCGGGTGAGAACATCGCGCACTTCCGCCAGCGTGTCGGAGATCGACTTCGCTGCCGTGTTGGTCACCGTCATCAGCCCCTTGGCGTTCGCCAGCTGGGAGTTGACCGCCTCAAGCCCCGCGAGGTCCGAGCGCAGACCCTGCGCGATGGCGAATGCGGCGCCGTTATCGACCGCGTCGGCCACTACCTGGCCCGTACTGACCCTCTTCTGAGTTTCCTCAAGGGCCCGGTTGGTCGTGTTCAGATTGGACAACGCCACCTGGGCGCTGATGTTCGTATTGATCGAATTGACAGTCATTTTGTGCCTCCGTCGATAAGGCGATTTCCCGCCGATCCATTATGCAGCCCTCGTGCCATTCTCTTTCAAATGCCTGTTTTTGTTGTTCTTTT
>CAZPBH010000149.1:0-5721 GCA_964584645.1 uncultured Rhodospirillales bacterium
CGAGGAGTTCGAGGAGGCCGTCGCGGACGTCATTTTCGTCGAGGCGCGCCGCGATCTGGAGCAGATGCAGGCGATCACCACGCGTTTTGCCGCGCGCGTGCCGCTGCTGGCCAACATGGTCGAGGGCGGCCATACGCCCATCAGCACGGCCGATGATCTGGGCCAGCTGGGTTTTCGGCTCATCATCTTCCCAGGCGCGCTGGTGCGGCTGGTGGCGTTTCAGGCGCGGGCCTTTCTCGACGATCTGAAGCGCAACGGGGCGACCCTATCCTGGGCGGACCGGATGCACGACTTCCCGGCCCTTCAGCGTGTTCTCGGCACGCAGGATCTGCTCGACGCCGGGCAGCGCTACGACGCCGGCGAAAGCTAAGCGCGTCTGATCCTTCATCATTAATGGACCGTCAAGGGTTGGCACGGTAGCGTGGTGACCGTCAGGGTGCGTGTGCGCGCCCTGCCGGACCCGGCAAGGTTTGCATGCGGGCAAGGCACTGGGGATCGCCTGCCCGTTCCGGAAGGGTGCCGGGGATGAGTGGGGGCATCGTCGTCATGGGTGACGTCATCGGAATGACGGATTTGCCGGGGATCGGTCCCGGCGTCGAGATCGGGATCACGCTGGCGCTCGCGGTTTTCTGCGGGCTGCTTACCGTTTTTCTTCAGGACCGTCGGTTCTGGTCGCTGGCCCTTTTCGTCGGGGCCGGCATGGGCCTGCTGTTGAGCGGACCCGATTTCCTGCCTTCTCCCGTGATCCAGTCCCTGATCAATACCCCGTTGGCGCGCTGGCTCGAAGCTGAGCAGCTCCAGGTGATCCTCGCGGTTCTCGCGCTCACAAGTGCCATCTGGCTGACCCGATCTGTCACGCTGGCGCGCGATGGCGGCTTCGTTGACCGCATGCTCATGGCGAACGTCCTGGTGTTGGTGATCGCCGCTGTCCTTGCCGCGGTGCCGATGACAACAGGTTTCGTGACCCCCTATCTGCTGCCCTGGGCGCTGATTGTGGCGCCGGTGTTGTCTTTCGTCGGGATGGGGGCACGCCGCTATATCGATCCCGGGCCGAACAATCTTTACATCCTCGGCTTTGCCGTTGCGTTCGCCTGCCTGCTGGCGCCCTCGCTGGTCCAGGCCTTCACCGACCTTGATGCCGAACCGTTGACGGGATCGGTGATCCGCCTCCTGTTTCTGGCGGGCGCCGTCCTGATCGGCCTCGCGCTGGTGCGCAACGGGCTCGAACTCAGCCGCCGCGAGGCCTCGGCCAACGCCAAGCGCCAGGAGCGAGCCCTGGTCATGGCCGAGCGCCAGCGCATGAAGGAAGCCAGCGACGCCGCACACCGGCTGAAGGTGCTGAACCGCGAGAAGGAGCTGGAGACCCAGCTGCGTCAGCAGATCATCGAGCGCGGCGCGGCCCTGCGCAAGGCGAAGGAAGCGGCCGACGATGCCAGCCGCGCCAAATCCGCCTTCATCGCCTTTCTGAGCCATGAGATCCGCACGCCGCTCAACGGCATCATGGGCACCGCCCGGCTGCTGGCGCAGACCGACATGTCACATGATCAGGAGACCTACATCCGGGCCCTGAACTATTCGGGCGATGCGCTGCTGGGTCTGGTGAACAACGTCCTCGATCTGTCCAAGATCGAGGCCGGCCAGATGGAATTCGAGGAAATCGATTTCGATCTCTACGAACTGGTCGAGAACGCCCTGATGCTGATGCAGGGCAAGGCCGACGAGCGCGGGCTTTACCTGAAATCCGAGATCGCCGAGCCGGTGCCGCGCTACCTCAAGGGCGATCCCACCAAATTGCGGGAAATCGTTCTTAACCTCGTCAACAACGCGATCAAGTTCACCGAGACCGGGGGCATCACAGTCACCATCGCGCCCCGCGAGCTTCCGCAGGAAGCGATGGACGACGCCTTCGGCGACCGGCTGTGCCTGCATTTCGGGATCACCGATACCGGGATAGGCATCCCTGACGAGGCCAAGGGTCGCCTCTTCCAGCAATTCAGCCAGGTCAGCGCCTCGACCTCGCGAATCTATGGCGGAACCGGGCTGGGGCTCTCGATCTGCAAGCAGTTCGTCAACGCCCAGGGTGGCGAGATCGGCTTCGATTCGGTGCTGGGCGAGGGCACGACCTTCTGGTTCTGGCTGAATTTCCGCCCCGGCGAGGAAGTCCATCATCCGATGGGCGAGTTGCGCCGCCCGCCTTCGGGCGTTCCCGGGACGGCCGGAAAGGCGCGGATGGTGGGCGCTGCCTCGGAGGACGAGACCGTGCTGTCGGCCGAGTTGCGCATGCTCATCGTGGAGGACGACCCGATCAGCCAGATGATCGTCCAGTCCTACATCACCCAGATGGGCGACACCGCCGATATCGCGGGCGACGGGCGGACCGCGCTGGAAAAGATTGCCGAGGGCGGTTTCGACCTGATCCTGATGGACGCCAACCTGCCCGACATGACCGGGCTCGACATCACACGCAAGCTGCGCGCCGAGGGCAACAATGTGCCCATTGTCGCCATGACCGGCGATGTCGGCGAAGAGGATGTGCGGGCCACGCGGGAGGCCGGGATGGACGGCTTCATCGGCAAGCCCGTCGACCCCGAAACCCTGGCCGAGGTTCTGGCGCCCTTTCGGGCTGCCGGTACGCCGCCTTCGGGCCCCGGTCCGAACAAGCCGGGCGCTGGCCCATCGGGTCCGGCCACCGGCGGATCGAATCCGGGCAAAGAGATGCCGCGCGCACCGGAAACGGCCGGTAGGGTCGAAGCAGCGCCGCGCGCGCCCGCTCCCGCTTCCGTCAATCCGCACTATGACATGACCGGCGAAGGCCTCGAAGCCGCGATCCAGGATGCACGCCGTCGTAATGGCGGTCCCGACATCGCAGCGACCGGCCCGGGAGCTCAGGCGCCCTCGCTCGATGCGGTGCCGGCAATGCGGAACGACCGACTTCTGGTGATCGAGGATGATCCGATCAGCCAGAAGGTGCTGGCCGCCCATCTCGACAGCGACAGCGAGGATTACGAGATCGTCGCCGACGGCGAAACCGGGCTTGCGAGGGCCTCGGAAGAGGCCTGGGCCACCATCCTGATGGACGTCAACCTGCCGGGCATCGACGGGATCGAGGCCACGCGCCGGATCCGGGCGCTCGAGGATCGCAGGCGGGCCGGCACCCCGATCATCGCGGTGACCAGCCAGACGAGCGATCTTGATCGTGCCGCCTGTTCGGAAGCCGGCATGAACGATTTCGTCGCCAAGCCGATCGATCCGACCCTGCTGCGCACCGCCATCATGCGTCAGCGCAAGCAGGCCGAAGCGCAGAACGCCGAAGCGGAGCCGGCGCCGGCCGGGCCGGCAAGGGCGGGGGCCGACGCCGAACGCGCGGCCAACAAGATCCATCTGCGCGATCCGCAGGCACGTGGGGCGGCCGCCCGCGAACTCGAGCGGCTGGCGGTCGGCGGCAAGCGCCGTCGTCCGGGCGATCCGCATTTACCTTCCGGCAACCCGGTGTCGGGCAATACTCAGGATAACGGGAACGAGGCTGTCATGAACCAAGATGAACCCGCGCGTACGATCCTGGTCATCGAGGATGACCCCATCAGCCTGCAGATCGTCGCCGGCTACCTGGCCAATGATGGCCATAGCGCCACGATGTGCGCCGATGGCGAATCCGGCCTCGATGCCGTCCGATCGCAATATTTCGACGCGGTCCTCATGGACGTCGACCTGCCCGGGATCTCCGGTCTGGACGCCACCCGCGCCATCCGGAAACTGGATGACGGGGAGAAGTCACGCATCCCGATCATCGCCATCACCGGCAACATCAGCGAGCAGGATGTCGAGAATTGCCGCGATGCGGGCATGGACGACTTCATCGGCAAGCCGATCAACCCGCGCTATCTGTCGGGTGCGATCCGCCGGGTGTGCCGCCTGCGTGACGAGCAGCAGAACGAACTGAACCCCGACATCGCCGATCTTTGGCGCCTGCTCAATGCCGAAACGCTCGGCCATCTGCGCCGTGCCTTCTCGGCCGACCAGATGACCAGCCTGATCAACAGCTTCCTGGAAAAGGGCGATGAGGTGGTGCAGATCCTCGCTGCGGCTGCTGCCCGCCAGGACCGGGCGGTGCTGAAAAGCCAGGCACATCTGCTCAAGGGGATGAGCGGCAATGTCGGGCTCGAGGCGCTGCGGGAACTCGCCTACCGGCTCGAGAAAGCCTCGCAGGATGCCGAGGCGGACGATATCTCCAGCCTGATCGGCGAGCTGCAACCGACGCTGGATTCGAGCCGCGTGGCGCTCGTCGAATGGCAGGCGAACCGGCTCTGACCGTCTCGCCTTTCCCGCAATCCTGAACGTCAGGCCGGCGCTTCCCGCCGGCCTTTTTTTTGGGCTCGGCAGGCCGACATCGCGGGTGGATGACCAGGAATTGCGATGGAGCCCGATCATGCCCGTGATGCAGACCAGCGATCTGACCCCCCGGCAGTACTGGGAAGAGATCAAGCAGAATGCCGGTCGGGCGAAATTCGGCTTCGGCAGGAAGGCGGCGCTGATCAACATCGATCTGCAGCGGGCCTATACCGATATCGACAGCTTCAGGACCGCCTATCAGACCGACCCCAACCAGATCGACTATGTGAACCAGCTGTCCCATGCGATGAGGGCCCGAGGCTGGCCGGTCATCTGGACCTATGTCGCCTATTTCGACAATGCCGATGATGCCGGCATCTGGGGCACGCGCACGGATACACCCGACAGCCTGCAGAACATCAAGGTCGGCTCCGAGCGGGCCGAACTCGACCCGCGGCTCGAGATCGATCATGCGCGCGACGCGATCTTCAACAAGCGGATGCCGAGCGTCTTTCACGAGGCCCCCATCCCCTCGCTGCTCGTCTGGCATCAGGTCGATACGGTGATCCTCACCGGCGGGTCGACCTCAGGCTGCGTGCGCGCCAGCGTCGTCGACAGCCTGAGCCATGGGTACAGGACCATCGTTCCGGAAGAATGCGTGGCCGACAAGCACGAGATCCCGCATTTCGCCAATCTCTGCGACATCATGCTCAAATATGCCGATGTGGAGAGCTTCGCGACCGTGAAGGCCTGGCTTGAGCGCGCGGGTTCCTGAGGGCCGCGCCCGCATCAGATCCATTTCAGCCATTTGAGCACGATCCACTGGGCCGGGATCAGGGCCAGGATCACGGTTAGCAGGACCCAGAACGCCCAGGGCTCGTCGCTGCCGGGAATGCCACCAACATTGGCACCCAGCAGGCCGGCGATCAGCCCCGGCGGGACGAACATGGCGACCGCGATGCTGAACCTGTTGGAGGCGCGCGCGATCTGCTCGTTCACGAGGCTGGCGTGTTCCTCCTGCAGGACGATCGCCTCCTCGCGCAGGGCTTCCAGCGCTTCCACCAGCCGTTTCAGCCGCTCGTCCAGCTCGTGCAGCTCGTGGCGATGGTCGGCATCCAGCCAGTCGGGCGCGCGGATCGTCGCCAGCACCTCATGCTGGGGCGCAAGATAGCGGCGCAGACGGACAGCACCCTGCCGCAGATCGCCAAGCTCGGTCCGCCAGCTGCGATCCGTGCCGTGGACGGAGGTGTCGAGCCTTTCCTCCAGCTCGTCGGCGAGGCGCTCCATGCGCTCGACCGTCGGCTCCAGGGCTGCGAGCGCCGAGCGGCACAGGGTAACGAACAGGCCGCCGGGATCGCGCGGGCCGATACCCTCTTCCAGATCCCAGAGAAT
>CAZPBH010000150.1:0-5708 GCA_964584645.1 uncultured Rhodospirillales bacterium
GCTGGAGGTCAGGGCAGCGAGCGCCTGCAGGGTGCTGGTCGCGTCGACCGACGCGGCCTGGCGGATTTCGACGAAGGTCGATTTGCCCTCGGCCAGCGCATCGCAGATCGGCGCATAGACGCTTTCCTGACCTTGGCCCTCGCCCACCGCTGTCTGGAACTTGAAGCTCATCTTCTCGCGCGGGACAATGGGGGCGAAGCGCAGGCCGTTCATGATGGCCTGCTGCTCGATCGAGGTGAAGCTGCGCCGCCCCTTGGTGTAGATGTCGCGCCGGAACTGCTGGTTGATGGCATAATCCTTGAACAGCTCGCGGAAGATCGGATCCTTGATCTCGGCCGCCACCGGGCGCAGCTCGGCCTGCAGGAACAGCGCATCGAAATTTTCGAGTACGCTGGCGCTGGCGGTGTAGTTCAGCTTCGCATCCGACATCTCGCGCGCGACATCGGTGATGTAGAGCGGCTGCCAATAGCCGTTCAGATATTCATGGGCCAGATAGTTGCGATTCTGCTGGTCGAGCTTTTCCATCCGGGGGGCGACGGTCGGGTTCGCCTGGAAATACCGGCCCTTGCCCTCGTTCAGCTTCTTCAGCATCTCGACCGCCGAGGCCACCTGGGCGTCCGAGCGGTCGGGGTTCAGATTGGCATGCTCGCGCATGAAGCGCTGGAACGGCGCCATCGCGGCCCAGCCGGGCATGCAGTTATAGCTGACATAGACCAGCCCGCCCGGCTTCAGCTTGCGTTCGATGAACTGCACGATGGTCCGGCGGTTTTCCTCCGAAATCCAGGCGTAGATGCCGTGCAGGGTGATGAAGTCGAATTGCGGCAGGTCGTCATCGGGGCGCGCCAGCGATTCGGCGAAGCTGTCATCCAGGAAGGTGACGTTGGAAAGCTGCGCGTCCGAGGCCAGGCCCTGCGCGTTGGCGATCTGGGCCGGGTTGAAGTCCAGCCCGTAGAATTCCCCATGCGGATAGGCCGCTGCCAGCAGGTTGGTCCCGAAACCCTGCCCGCAGGCCAGCTCGCAATAGGTGAAGGGCTTGTTCGGATCGGGCGCGTGGCAGCCGCGCAGGGCGGCGGCAAAGCTGAGGAAGCTGGGGCTCAGCTCCCGATAAAAGCCGGTGGTGTATTCGATGTCGGACACATAGCCGTCGGTCCAGGCCTGCACGGGCGCCATCCTTTGCAAGTTCGGGGAATGGAGTTCGGATGGCGGCTGTCTAGCACGCACACGCAGACGATGCCAGCACCCAAAAAAAGAACCGGCCCCACGAGGGGGCCGGCTCCGGACAGAAAGTCCTGATAGCGCGTGTTACGCGATGAAGTCGAAGTTGGCGCTGGTGTACTCGCCCGCCGCGATGGCGGTGTCGGCACCCAGGTTCACGAGGTTGACGACGGTCAGGTCGCCGGCCTCGAAGTTGGTATCGCCAGCTGTGACGGTATCGACGTAGGCCGCGGCCAGATAGGCGTTGATGCCGTCGGAGTAGACCACGAGGAAGGCCTGACCCACCACGTCATCCGCTGCGTCGATGGTCAACTCGAAGTCGCCGCCGGCTTCCAGCCCGACCCCAACTACGCCCACGTTGGCCTGCGTGTTGCCGGTGATAACGAACACATCGGCATTGGCAGCGTTGATCGCACTCCCAACACCATCGGAGGTGAGTTCCTGGATGGTGACTTCACCGACGAGCGCGTCCGCACCGTCGGCAGCGCTGTTCAGCTTGGTGAAGTTCGTCACGTTGGCAGCGATACCCGACCCGTCGATGATGCCGTCGCCGATACCATCGTCGTTGTCATCTTCGAGAGCCGCGAGCGAGATGTCGATCTCGTCCCCACCCGTACCCTGGGTGAAGTCGGTGAAGATGTCGGTCTTGGTGCCGAAATTGGCTACCAGGGTATCGATTCCGCCACCACCGGTGACGCTGTCCACACCTTCTACCAGCGTGAACGTGTCGGCACCCGCGCCACCGATGACGGTGTCGTTACCACCATCGCCGATAACGTTGAGGCTGAGGAAGGCGCTGGTGATGCCCGTGGCGTTGATGTCGAGCACCGAGAAGGCACCCGCAACGGTCGGGTTGTCGATGGCCCGGATGTTGAGGGTCTCGACGGCGCCCATTTTGGCGGCCTGCGAGCTGTTGACCAGGCTGTCGACGGTCGAGTTGTCCAACTGCAGGGTGAGCGTCTGCGGCACCGACTGGTCGTTGGTGAACTCGATGTTCGACACGTTCTTGATGTTCGCGATATCGCCGATCGTCACGACCGCCGTGTTGCGAACTTCCAGGACGTCGTTGTTGCCGGCGTTGCTGGCCGCGTTACCGCCAGCCAGCACCGCACCGCCGTCGATCACCGCGACGCCGTTGATGTTGGCATCGGAGAAGATGAACCGATCGTCGGTACGACCCGCGCCTTCTTCACCGTCATAGGTGAAGTTGCTCTTGTCGTTCAGCGTACGGGCATCGATCGTCACGCCGTCATTCGCCGCCGTACCGACCGTATCCAGACCGTACGCCTTGGTGACCGTGTTGAATTCGTTGCCCCGGTCATTGTCGTTGATGATGTTGATGACCCGGTTGGAGCCACTTGCCACGCCATTGGACGCGACGAAGGAGTTGGTAATGACGAGGTTATACTCGTTGTTACCGAAGGCAGCGGTGCTGTTTTCCGGGGTCTTGGTCTGACCCGGATTGCCCAGACCGATCAGCCAGAGGTTTTCGAAGCCGCTGACATTGGTCCATTCCGACGCCGAGATGTTGACCTTCGTGCCGTGGCCGTCGATCACCAGGTTGTCGGTCCCTTCACCGGCAGTCACGGTATCGGAGATGGTGAGACCGGCGGTCTGCTTGCCCGTACCCTGCTGCTCGTCGAAGATCACCGTGTCGTTACCTTTGCCCATCAGGATGGTCTGGGCACCGGTCGGATTGGTGGTCGCGGAAGGATCCTGGACACGCAGGACGACGTCCGAGAGCGAAGCCGAGGCATCGATCTTGGCAGCCGACAGGCGCACCGCATGCTCGACCCCGGCATCATTCAGGTTCTTGCCGTCGGCCGGGGTCGGGTTGCTGGTGAAATCCTTCTGGAAGATACCGAGCTTGTTGTCGGCCGCTTCGGTGATGTCGTTGTCACCGCCGACGCTGTCGACGAAGTCCAGGTTGATGAAGTCACCCGCCTGGCCGCCGGTAATGGTCAGCGTGCCGGTGGTACCGCCCTCGGTCCCGACTGCCTGGAAGTCCGAGTTGAGCAGGATCGAGTTGCTCTCGGTATCAGCGTCGGTGAGCGTGATGCTCTCGAAGCCGGCGGACGTCACTTCAAAGTTGAAGCGCGCGTCGGAGTTGGCGGCGTCGATGTACTTCAGCGAGAGCAGATCAGTCGTGCCGGTCGCGGTCGCCAGCGCGAAGGAGAGAATGTTCTCGTCCGTCCCGTTGTTGCCGCTCGTGCCGTGCTCCAGCGTGATGTTCTTGGCCTGGTCGGCGGTCAGCTTGGTGACCGTGACGGTGGCGCCTTCGGCGTTGGAGGTCGGGGCGACCGCACCGTTGTTACCTTCGTTACGGTAGGTCGTGTTCACCAGAGCCGAAATCTTCGAAGCGTCGATGGTGACGACATCAGCCACGGCACCCGCATCGTGACCGGTGCGGATCTCGAGGTTCTCGGCCCCCGCGACGGTGCCGTTGATGGCGGTACCGAACAGGACGAAGGTGTCGTTGCCCTCACCCATGTCGACGGCATCGGCCTTGTCGATCGCCTGACCGGCGATGAGCCACAGGAAATCGTCCCCGGCGCCGGTGTTGACCACGAGGTCAACCGACTTGCCCGAGGTGCCGTCGAGGCCGGCGTTGATTTCGTTACCAACGGCGAGCTTCAGACCACCGGTCAGGCCCGAGGCGTCGATCTTGGTGAGCGAGCCTTCGACGCTGATCAGCGAGTCGTTATAGAAGGTGGCCTCAACAAGGCCGGCATTGGTCACCGGCACATCGTTGGAGATCTGGAGACCACCGGAGCCCGTGATGCTCAGGGTCTCGAGATCTTCGGCCTGCAGCTTGCCGAGGATATTCAGGCCGTTGATCGATTCCATGTTGATGGTCTCGAGACCCGTGCCGGCCTGGGCGTTGCCCGCATTGTTGTCCTGCTCGACACGCAGAACGTTCAGCTGCACATCGTCCAGCTTCAGGTTCACCGAGTCGGTGGCGCCGGAAACGGCTGAATCCTGGAAGGTGAACCAGACCTTGGTGCCCTGGGCGTTGGTGTCGGAGACCGACAGCAGCCCGGGGATCAGCTCCATGTTCTGGACGTAGGCGCCAACGAGGTCGTCATCGATACGGGAGACATTCACCGCATCGGACAGGCCCGAGGCGTCCTGAAGGTCGAGCTTGGCAATAAAGGCCGGACCGGCGTCAAGCGCGAACTTGACGTTGACGACTTCAACGCCCTTCAGGATCGGCTGGATGTCGTAGTCGGCCGTATCGGCATCGTTGACGAAGTCGAAGTTCAGGGTCGGGTTTTCGCCCGTACCGGTCAGAACGTCGTCATCGTTGAGCGAGTTGACCTGGTCGGAACCATCCGGCGTGAAGGTACGCGGGGCGTCGAAGATGTTGCCGGTCAGATCGTCCGGACCTTCGGTCAGCGTCACGACCTGGCCCTTGTTCTGGGTGGCCGCCGCGATGATCGCGTCGGTCTCGGCCAGAGCGGTGTCGAGCGTGGCCTGTTCGCTGGTCACGTCGCCGACAACGCCGCGGGCGTTTGTCAGGTCCGCTTCGGTCCAGGTGACACCGGCGTTGACGAAGCTGTCGGCATAGTCGGTACCGGCCGCGATCTTGTTCGCCACAGCACCGGCATCGCCATTCTCGACATTCGCGCCGGAGATGATGTCGATGATCACGGTTGCGATCTCACCCACACCACCAGCGGCGATGCGCGTGTTGATCTCACCCGTCCAGAAGGCGCGGCCTTCGGCATCCGGCGCGCGGTTGAACAGGTTCTGATAGACCGCATCCACGAAGGTGCCAGCATCGCCGACCAGCGGGGCGGTCAGGAACGGGTACAGCTCCTGCGCCTCACTCGGCGAACCGTCGGCTTCCGCAACCGCGAAGCTGGCCGCGATGTTCTTGATCGCGTCAGCGGGCGACTGACCGCCATTGATCGCGTTGTTGTACTCGTTGATCCAGAAGTTAAGACCCTGCGGGTCCGGCGCACGCCCGTAATAGGCGACGTACACAGCCGTGATTTGCTGCTTCGTCGTTTGTCCAAGCAGATCGAAAGCCATCGAGTTCTCTCCTCTCTCGCAATCACCCGCTGTCGTCCATCGCCCAGCAGGCCTGACTTTTTTCCATGTCCCCGCCCCGATCCTCACGATCGAAGTGCGGAAAGGCTGATGTGCACGCACGGCGGAGCCCCGCCCGAGGTGTACAGCAACCTTACAACAACCGCACTCGATGTCAATTCGGATCTGCACCGTGCAAGCAGGCCTGGCCCCTGCACGACACAATCCGCCCCGAATCGAGGCACGGATTGGTGCGGGTTATGAAAGATCACCAGCAACCTTGCAACCCCCGAATTGACGGCACTGCACAAATTCGGCCGGGGTCGCCCGATCTGTTCCCGAATTGCAACACTGGTCGCGAGGCCGTCGGCGCGGCGGGCGAATCATGACTCGACAGCGGCCCGGGCCTGCGGCATATAGATGTTACTGTACAGCCAAGCGCAGGAACCGGCGCCTGTCGA
>CAZPBH010000151.1:0-5620 GCA_964584645.1 uncultured Rhodospirillales bacterium
TGCCATCAGGGTGCGCAGCGTGTTCCCGGTGACGCCCTTCAGGATGCTCCGGTCAGCCGCCCGGCTGACGAGCCGCCCTTCGGCCGTCACGATCCAGGCGGTCGAGGACGCGCCTTCGGTGATCGAGCCGTCCTCCTCGACCATCCAGGCCTCCTGCGCCCCCGCATCACGCGCCTGCTGTTTGGCCAGAACCTGAGGCAGCAAGGCGATCGTCTTGATATCGCGCCTTTTCCAGCGAAGGTCGGGAACGGTTCTGACCGCGATACCACTCGCCCGGCGCCGATCAGCCGCCGGGCTTCTTCGGCTGACCATCATCACCAGCGTCGGCCGTGCCGCGACCGGGAAGGCAAAATCCCTCGGCGCAGCGCCGCGCGTGATCTGGATGTAGAGCGCCCCGTCCCGCACCCGGTTGCGGCGCAGCATTTCGCGCATCACGAGTTCAAGCGGGCGCCGATCCATCGGCAGCGGCAGGCGCAGCTCACCCGCCGAACGCTCCAGCCGATCGAGATGTGCCTTCGGATCGACAAGCCGGCCCGCCTCGACATGCACGACCTCGTAAACGCCGTCGGCAAAGAGGAAGCCACGATCCTCGATCGACACCCGTGCCTCGTGCTGCGCCACGTACCTTCCGTTGACATAAGCCAGGCGCCCCATCGCACCCCTGTTCCTTCTCAGAAGAATTCGAGCCGAACCGCGAACATCTTTTCCACCTGCCGCACATGCTCATGGTCGGCGATCATGACCACGTCATCGCCGGCCTGGATGACCGTGCGGGGCCGCGGCATGATGACCTCCCCCTTGCGGACGATGGCGCCGACGCTGGTGTTGGGCGGAAAGCGGATTTCTTCCAGCGGCTTGTTGATCAGAGGCGAGGTTTCCATCGCCTCGATCTCGATCACCTCGGCAAAGCCCTCCAGCAGGCTGTGGACGGCGTGGATGCGGCCGCGGCGGATATGGCTCAGGATCTTCGAGACGGTGATGGCCTTGGGGCTGACCACGGCATCGATCCCGAGCGAGGCAACAAGCGGGTTGTAGGTCTGCTTGTTGATCAGCGTGATCGCCCGGTCGCAGCCATAGCGCTTGGCGAGCAGGGAACCCAGAACATTGCCCTCATCATCGTCGGTGACCGCGATCACGGCCTCCGTTGCCGCGACATTGGCCTCTTCCAGGATTTCCGGCTCCCGCGCGTCACCGTGCAGAACGACCGTTCGTTCGAGGATCTGGGCGATGGTTTCCGCCCGGCGCCGGTTCCGCTCGATCAGCCGGACGTTGATTTCCGGAAAGTCGCGTTCCAGCTGCTGGGCGAGGAACAGGCCGATATTGCCGCCCCCCATGATCATCACACGCCGTGCGGCCGGCTCCTGATGGCCGAAGGCGGCCATGGCCCGGCTCATATGCTGGCCGTCACAGAGGAAATAGACCTCATCGCCCTCGAGCATCTGTTCGTCCAGACCCGGGATCATGCGGAAATCGCCGCGCTCGATCGCGACGATCTCGATCGACAGATCGGGAAACAGGCTGGGCAGATGGCGCAGCGGGGTGTTGATGATCGGGCAGCCCGCCCCACACAGCACGCCGATCAGCATCACCCGCCCTTCGGCCAGCTGGATGGTGTCGAAGGCGCCGGGCACGCGCAGGCGCCGCACGATGGCCTGCGCCACCTCGATCTCGGGCGAGATGATCACGTCGATGGGCATCTGGTCGGAGGAGAACAGATCACCCCAGATCGGCTGCAGATAGTTCTGGGCCCGGATCCGGGCGATCTTGATCGGCACCTTGAACAGGGTATGGGCGATCTGGCAGGCGATCATGTTGACCTCATCGGCATAGGTCACCGCGATGAGCAGATCGGCATCGGCCGCGCCGGCGAGTTCCAGCACGTCGGGATGGCTGGCATGGCCCACCAGCCCGCGCACATCCAGATGCTCGGTGATCGTGTCGATCAGTTCCTGGCTCTGGTCGATCAGGGTGATGTCATTGGCCTCGGTCGCGAGATAGCGCGCGATATTCGCACCGACCTGCCCGGCCCCGCAGATGATGACCTTCACGGCCCTGGGGTCCGGCTAGCGCGCACCGCCCGCATGGCGCAGGTCGGGGCGTTCGCGTTCGACAGGAGGGTCCGGCCGTTCAGCACCCTGATGGACGCCAAGGGCGCGCAACTTGCGATGCAGGGCCGAGCGCTCCATGCCCACGAACTGCGCGGTCCGCGAGATGTTCCCGGCAAAGCGGTTGACCTGGGCCAGCAGATACTCCCGTTCGAACAGTTCCCTCGCCTCACGCAGGCTGAGGCTCATGATCTCGGCACTCTTGTCCCATTTCAGCACGGTCGGTGCGATATCGCCGATATCGGGTGGCAGCTGGTCCGCCCGCACGGGCTCGCTCGCATCACCCGGCGCCATGATCAGAAGCCAGTCGATCACATTGCGCAGCTGCCTGACATTGCCCGGCCAGGGATAACGCTGCAGCACCGCCATCGCGTCCGGCCCGATGAACCGGCCGGGCAGGCCATGCGCGTCGGCGGCCTGCATCATGAACCGCTCGGCCAGCAGGGGGATGTCTTCCTTGCGCTCGGCCAGGGTCGGAACATGGATGGGCACCACATTCAGCCGATAGAACAGATCCTGACGAAACCGGCCGGCCCGGATCTCCTCTTCCATCTGCCGGTTGGTGGAGGCGATGACACGGACATCGACCGTCACCCGGCGCTGCCCGCCCACTCGCTCGAAACTCTGATCCTGCAGGGCCCGTACGATCTTCCCCTGGGTCTCCAGCGGCATGTCGGCGACCTCGTCGAGCAGAAGCGTACCGCCATGGGCGCGCTCCAGCAGGCCGACGCGCCGTCCGGCGCCGTTTTCGCCCTGTTCGGTGCCGAACAGCTCGATCTCCAGCCGCTCCGGGCGCATGGTCGCGCAGTTGAGCAGAACGAAGGGTCCGGCCGCCCGCCGGGAGCGGGCGTGGAGGACGCGGGCCACGACTTCCTTGCCGCTTCCGGGCGCCCCGGTGATGAAGATCCGGCTGCCCGTGGGTGCTGCCCGCTGGATGGCGTGGCGGACGGCACCGATGGCGCTGGAATGGCCATCGAGTTCGGCCGCCGTGCCGGCCCGCTGGCGCAGCTCCTCGTTCTCGCTGCGCAGCCGCGCGGATTCGAGCACACGATCCAGCACGACCAGCAGACGATCGGTCTGGAACGGCTTTTCGATGAAGTCGGAAGCCCCATGCCTGATGGCTTCCACGGCCGTCTCGATCGTGCCATGGCCGGAGATCATGACGACCGGCACTGGGCCGTGCTCGCGCCGCAGCTCCTGCAACAAGGCCACCCCGTCGATGCCGCTTCCCTCCAGCCAGACATCGAGGATGATCAGATGCGGCAGACGCTCCGACAGACGCTGGCGCGCCTCATCGGCCGTAGCGGCGGCCCGGGTGATGTAGCCTTCATCCTCCAGCGTGCCCGAAAGGCTCGCCCGGATATCGGCCTCATCGTCGACGATAAGGATCTCAGGCGACATCGGCGTGCAGGTCCTGTTGATGGGTTCTTGTGGGCCCGGATCCGGCCGAGCCGGCCGGATCATCGGCTTCGCTCAGCCTGAGCCCGGTCGTGGCGTCACCGGCAGGTCGAGGCAGCAGCAGGCTGACGAGCGCCCCTCCCGCCAGCGCCGGCTGGAGGGTCAGCACGCCACCGTGATCGTCGACGATTCGCTTGACGATGGCCAGCCCGAGGCCCGTCCCCTTCTCACGCGTGGTGACATAGGGTTCGGTCAACCGGTCGCGCGCCTCTTCAGGCAGGCCCTTGCCGTTATCGGCAATGGCGAGGGTGACACGGGAGGTATCCGCATCGACGGTGAGCCGGACAAGGCCGGGGGTAAGTCCGCCATCGGGAGCGACAGGGTCGGGCTCACGGGCCTCGATGGCCTCGACGGCATTCTGCAAGACGTTCGTGAGCGCCTGCATGATCTGGCGAGGATCGCACAGGATGGGGCCGGGATCGGTGACGATCGCGGTCTCGAACGTTGTCCCGGGATGGGCTTCCTGCTGCAGGAACACCGCCTCGCGCACCAGCTCGACAAGATCGACCGCTTCCATCGCCGGTGCGGGCATGCGGGCATAGGCAGAGAACTCGTCGACCATGCAGCGGATATCATCGACTTGCCGCACGATGGTATCGACGCAGAAGGCGAAGGTCGCGGGATCATCCTCGATCTGGCGCAGATAGCGGCGTTTCAGACGCTCAGCCGAGAGCTGAATCGGGGTCAGCGGATTTTTCATCTCATGGGCGATCCGCCGCGCGACATCGGCCCAGGCGGCCTTGCGCTGCGCCGCCACGAGGTCGGAGACATCGTCGAAGGTCAGCACCGAGCCCCCCTGCCCGTCACGCGTCGGTGCCAGCCGGGCAAGAAACTGGCGGACCGTTCCATCCCTCCCCGGGGCGAGTTGAACCTCGACCGGCTGGCTGGGTTCGCGGGCGAGCCGGGGCAGAATCTCGGCCAGCTCGGGCGCAAGGCTGCGCAAGTCCTGACCCTTGAGGCTCCGTCCACGCGCGCCCAGCAGGTCTTCGGCGCGTTCGTTGGCGAGCGTGATGCGCCCCTCGGCATCGAGCCCGCATACGCCGGAGGATACGCCCGCGAGGACGGTTTCGGTGAAGATACGCCGCGAGTCGAGTTCGGCATTGGCCGCCACAAGTTCGGCGCGCTGCTCGGCCAGCTGATGGGTCATCCGGTTGAACGCCCGGGTCAGCTGTGCCAGCTCGTCCTGCTTGACCGTTTCCGGCACCTTGGCCGAGAGATCCCCTGCCCTGATCCGCTCGGCCGCATCGATCAGCGAGGAGACAGGGCGCACCAGCGTCCCGGCAAAGGTGATCCCGACCCAGACCGCAGCCAGCAGCAGTAGAAACGTCACCACCATGAACACGAGCGCCATCGAGAGCTGCAGGTCGGTCGTCCGAGACTGCAGTTCCTGATAGCCCGCCACCGCACGCTCGCTCGCCCGGATATGGCCCAGCACACGCGCATCGACCGGGCGCCCCACCACCAGCAGGGTGTCGACGAACCGATCCAGCCGCACCACGGCGCGAACCCGGTCACCCTGTTCGGAGGTCAGCAGGACCGGCTCGCCCCGCAGGGCCTGCTCCAGCCCGGCGGTAGGCACCGGCCTCGCTTCGAGGGCCAGGCTGAAACCCGTGCGTGTCAGGATCCGGCCAGAGCTGTCGACAAGGGCCGCCTCCGTCAGGTTCCGGAGCATGACCTGCGTGCGCAGGATGTCGTTCAGCCTCTCCGGATTGCCGATCAGGCTGGGGGCCGCCTGGTCCAGATCGGTCGCCATGGCGAGGGCATCACCGCGAATGGTCTCGTTGTGCTCGCTCAGATAGGCCTTGGCCACGGCCGAGGATTCGGCGACGGCGCTGGAGATC
Source organism: uncultured Rhodospirillales bacterium (assembly GCA_964584645.1). Lineage (GTDB taxonomy): Bacteria > Pseudomonadota > Alphaproteobacteria > CAZPBH01 > CAZPBH01 > CAZPBH01. Next base: position 5,405 of record CAZPBH010000151.1, read on the forward strand.
CGCTCCCCGAACCAGTTCTGGACGCCGATGAAATAGAAGGCGCCCGAAAATACGGCCATCAGGATCGCCGGGGTGATCGTGAGGATCGAGAAGGTCAGCACCATGCGGCCGTGCAGCTTTGCCCCGGCCCGACCATGGCGGCTGCCGCTCCACAGGGCGGTGACCTTGCGCAGGATCAGCACGGCAAGGCTCAGCAGCACCGCCAGATCGGCGTTC
>CAZPBH010000152.1:0-3564 GCA_964584645.1 uncultured Rhodospirillales bacterium
GTCAGTTCGGCCTGCTGGGCGATGGCGAGGAGGGCGAGCGGGCCGAGCGCGAACGCCGCGACCGGGATCGGCGCGACTTGCTGGCGGCTCTGGTGCGCGAGGGTCTGCTGCCCGAGGAGACCGACATTCACGATCCCCCGCTTCAGTTTCGCGACGCGCTCAACGCCGCCCTGCATGCCTATATCGCCCGCAGCCCGGCGCGGCTGATCCTCGTCCAGATGGAGGACCTTCTGGCGCTGGTCGACCAGCCGAACTTTCCCGGCACGGTCGATGAACATCCGAACTGGCGCCGGCGCTATCCGGTGCCGGCCGGTGCCCTGCACAGGCATGATGGTGCGGTGACGCTGGCCAACACCATCAATATCGCGCGACGCCAGGCGGTCGAGCTCATTCGGGCCGAAGCGCATGAGAAGGGGATTCAGTGAGCGCCCCTAAACTGCCGCGCGCCACCTGCCGTCTTCAGCTGCGCCCTGAATTCGATCTCGACACCGCCGCCGCGGCCGTCCCCTATCTCGGCCGGCTGGGTGTCAGCCATCTCTATCTCTCGCCGATCTTCAGGGCGCGCCCCGGTTCCACCCATTTCTATGACGTGGTCGACCCCAACACCGTGGCGCCCGAGCTGGGCGGTGGGGAGGCCCTGCACCGGCTGGCGGCGGCGGCCCGGCAACACGGGCTCGGCCTGATCCTCGACTTCGTGCCCAACCACATGGCGACCCACAAGGCCAATGCCTGGTGGCTGCATGTGCTGGAATGGGGCCTCGCCAGCCCCTATGCCCGGTTCTTCGGTGTTGACTGGCATGTCAATGACCCGCAGCTGGCCGAGCGCATCCTGATGCCGATCCTGGGCGAGACGCTGGAGGGCGTGCTGGCCGAAGCTGCCCTCAGGCTGCGCTTTGATCCCGAGACCGCCAGCCTGATGCTCACCTATTACGAGCATGAGCTGCCGCTGAAGCCCCATGATTACGGCCCGCTGCTGCGCGCGGCCGGCGAGGATTTCGCACCCCTGGCAGAAGGCTTCGAGGCCGCTGTGCCCTCCGACCCGGAATCGGTGCTGACCCTGAAGAGCAGCCTCGCGCGCCGGCTGGCAGAGGATGGCGAGGCGGGGGCCCGGCTGGCGGCGGCGCTGGAGGGCGCCGATCTCGGCCGGCTGGCCCGCGATCAGGTCTATGTGCCGAGCCCGTGGCGGGAATCCTCGGCCCGCCTCAACTATCGGCGCTTTTTCGATATCGACCATCTGATCGGCCTGCGCATGGAGGATCCCGCCACCTTCGAGGCGACCCATGCCTGCGTGCTCGATCTGGCCGAGGAAGGCGTGATCGACGGCCTGCGCCTCGATCATGTGGACGGGTTGTTCGACCCGGCCGGCTATCTGCAGCGCCTGAATCAGGCATGGCGGGGGCGCACCGGGAGAGAGCCGCTGCTGTGGGTGGAAAAGATCCTCGGGCCCGAGGAGACACTGCGCGCCGACTGGCCGATCACCGGGACAACCGGCTATGAGGTGCTTGGCGCCCTCGACCGGGTTCTGGTTCCTGCCCAGGCCGAGACCCGCTTCGAGGCGCTGTGGACCAGGGTCGCCTCACGGGTGGACGGTTTCGGCGAAGCTGACTTCCATGCGGTGGCGCGGGCGGCCAAGCGCCTGCTGGTCGAGGAGTATTTCGGGCCCGAAACGACGCGGCTTGCCGGGGCGCTCTCGCGCTTCGCCGCAGCGCTGCCCGATCTGGCCGAAACCGACGCCCCGACCCGCCGGCGCGCCATCGAGGCGCTGGCCGAAAGCCTCGATGTCTATCGCAGCTATCTGCGCGCCGGGGTCGAGCCGGACCCGCAGGATCTGGAGGTCGTCGAACGGGCTGTCGCAAAGGCACGCCATCTGGCCCCCGGCAACCCGGCGCTGGAGCCGCTCGCGGCCGTGCTGCGCGGCGAGGCGGGCGAGGCGGCCGGGCGCGCCTGGGCGATGCAGTTTCAGCAGGTGACCGGCCCGATCATGGCCAAATCGCTGGAGGATACGGCCTTTTATCGCCATGCCCGGCTGCTGGCGCTTAACGAGGTGGGTGGCGAGCCCGATCTCTTCTCTCTGGATGCCGATGCCTTTCACCTCGCCATGCAGGCACGTCGCGCCGACCAGCCGGGCGGGCTGACCACCACCGCGACCCATGATCACAAGCGCGGCGAGGATGCGCGCGCGCGGCTGCTGGCCCTGACCCATGCGCCGGAGGCCTGGAACGAGGCCTTCACCGATCTGGAAGCCGCTCTGGCCCGGCTCTGCGGCGGCGATGCTCCCGATGCGATCGACCGTGCCCTGCTGATCCAGACCCTTGTGGCCAGCTGGCCTGTCGGATGTCGCGCGCCCGGATTTCCGGGTCTGGGTGGGTTGCGCGCCCGTGTGCAGGCGACGATGGAGAAAGGCCTGCGCGAATCGAAACGGCATTCGAGCTGGGTCGCGCAGGACGGCGCCTATGAAGAGACCATGCGGACCCTGATCGACCGTGCGCTCGACCCCGCCGCGGCCGATGTGCCGGCTCGCCTTGAGGCGCTGATGCGCTGGGTTGCCCCGATGGGCGCCACGCTTGGGCTGATCCGCACGGTGCTCAAATTCACCGTTCCCGGCGTGCCCGACATCTATCAGGGTCGCGAGATGTGGGACACCAGCCTGGTCGATCCGGACAACCGGGCGCTGGTCGATTACGCCGAGCTTGAACGGCTCTGGGAGCAGGCCGGTGCGGCAGCGTCCAGGGTCGATGCCGACACGGCCGAGGGCGGACCGGATTGGGAGGCGCTGGCGCGCGGCTGGGCCGATGGCAGGATCAAGCAGGCGCTGACCACGCGGCTTCTGGCGCTGCGTGCCGCTGATCCGGAGCTCTGGGCCGAGGGCGCCTACCGGCCGCTGCCGACCGCCGAGCCGGGGCTGATCGGGTTCCGCCGGGTGCTGGCGGACCGATGGGCCGCGGTGATCGTGCCCTGCCGCGTGGCGCCGCCCGACGGCGCGGCCCCGCTGGTTGGTCTTGCGCCCCCGCTGCTGCCCGAGCGTGCCGGGCCGCTGGACATGCCGGGCCTGCCGGAAACCCTGCTGGAGGGCCTGTCGATGCGCTCTCAGGCGGTTGAGGATATCGCGGTCATGCTGGGTGCTGCACCGCTGCCGGCACTTGTTCTGCTGAGCGCGCCAGCACGGCGCGGGCCGACCACAGGGTAAAGGCGATCAGCAGAAGCGCACCGGCCTGATGCGCGACCGCCAGCGGCATCCAGACGGAGGTCAGAAGGGTTGCGATGCCGAGCCCGGCCTGCAGCGTGACGGCCAGCGCCAGACCGTGCAGCGGCAGCATCTGGGCTGGCGCCAGCCGCTGGCGCGCCAGCATCCAGATCAGCATGGCGAGGCCAAAGGTCGTGATCCCGAGCCAGCGATGGACAAACTGCACCATCGCGTGGTTCTCGGTCAGATTGCTCACGAGATGGGCGCCGGCGAGCGCATCGGGCGGCACGAGGTGCCCCCCCATCAAGGGAAAGCTGTTGTAGATCAGCCCGGCATCGAGCCCGGCCACGAACGCGCCCCATGTGATGGTCACCGGCAGC
>CAZPBH010000152.1:3574-5619 GCA_964584645.1 uncultured Rhodospirillales bacterium
GGGTATCCTCAGCGGCCGCGCGAGCTCGGCCGGGATGGCATCTGCATCACCCCTCAGCACGCGCAGCGCCAGCCATAAGGCCCAGGCGAACAGCAGGAACGCCACGCCCAGATGCAGGGCGAGCCGGTAATGGCTGACACTCGGCTGCGCCACCAGCCCGCTCTGCACCATGTACCAGCCGATGAAACCCTGCACGAGGCCAAGCGCCACCAGCCCGACCAGATGCGGCTTCAGCCAGCCGGGGACCGCGCCGCGCACCCAGAACCAGATCAGCGGGATCACGACCACCAGCCCAATCAGCCGGCCCCAGAGCCGGTGCAGCCATTCCCAGAAGAAGATCCACTGGAATTCCGACAGGCTCATCCCGGCAAAGACCAGCCGGTATTGCGGCGTATCACGGTAGAGGTCGAAGGCACGCATCCATGCCTCCTCGCCGATCGGCCAGCGCCAGCCGGTCAGCGGTTCCCAAACCGTGATCGAAAGCCCGCTCTCGGTCAGCCTCGTGATCGCCCCGATCACCGCCATCGCCACGATCATGGCGCAGACGAACAGGAGCCAGAGGCCGATGGGGCGGGTCACAGAACTTGGCATGCGCCAAGAGGTATGGCCCGGGCGCGCCCCTGAACAGCCCCTGCTGCCCCCCGCCGCAGGCCCGCTGTTCCACCATCGCGGGTTGACCGGTGCCGGATCGCAGGACAGGCTGTCGCTTTGGATCGGCGGGAGGGGATCGGATGGCCGGGCCTATCGGGGACAAGAACATCTACGACCGCTCGCTCAAGGGCATCGCCGGCGGGCACGCCTTTGATTCCGGGCTGACGCTGGCCGACGCGCTCAAGGCGATGCCGGCGGCGCAGCGCGCCTATGTGGAGAAATTCGCGAACAAGATGCCCAAGGGCCTGAATCTGGCGCCCGTGATCTACACGAAGATCAGCTCCAACGATAACCAGAAGGCCTACAAGGAATACAATGACGAACCGCGCAAGGCGATGTTCATCCTCATGGGGACGGTCTTCAAGGACAAGGCGAAGACCATGGGCTTCGACGATCACGCCATCAAGCGCATGGCCGGGGGGCGCAGCCCGGTCAGCAGCGCCGGCAAGGCTTACAAGTACAACATCGACCATGTGATGGAGCGCGGCGGGGCGGGTCTCCTTTCCGATGGCTCGCTGAAAGAGGTCGACAAGCGCGCTTCCGAAGCTCTGGGTTATCAGATCAAGACCCGGCCCAACAACCATGTCGACAACCTGACGATGCTTCGGAATGACGACCACAAGATCAAGACGAAGATGGTCCGCCATCAGGTCAAGGGCATGAAGAATGGCGAAAGCCGTCTGATCGTGATGCCCGTGCCGGATCGGGAACTTCTCTCCCTCGTGCCCGCGAACTTCCTGCGGCAGGTAAAGGAAAAGGAGGCGAAGGCCGAGAAGAACCGCAAGGCCTCGCAGGATCCCGAACTGCATCGCGAAGGCCGGGGCAAGAAGCATGGCGGGCGCCCGAGCAAGGGACATGGGCGCGTCGTGCGCAGGGGTTTCGTGGGCACCCGCTGACAACTCCGCATTCCATTCTTTGCATGACCTCGCGGTAACGGTCGTCGACTTCACAGCGCCTTGACCCTGGTGGGCGGCTGGCGCAGGCTCCAACCGCGCAATGTTGGGGGATCACGATGGATAAACCGGTCGGTGGCGATACGCTTTACGAGGCCACGCTGGGCACGCTTGCCGGGGGCAAGATCGGGTTCCCGAAGAACCTGACGCTTGAGGCTGCCCTGGCGTCGATGCCGGCCCGGCAGCGCAAGCATGTGGAGAGTTTCCAGAACAAGGTGCCGCAAGGGTTCAAGCTGGCGCCCGCGATCTTCACGCGCATCAGTCCGGGCGACAACAAGAAGGCCTACAAGGAATTCAGGGACAAGCCCTATGCCGCCGTCTACAAGGCGATGGGAACCCTCTACAAGGAGCAGGCCGAGGCTATGGGTTTCGATGAAACCGCCATCGGGATGATGGCCGAGGGCAAGCGGCCGGTCGACGAAAAGGGACGATCCTACAGGG
>CAZPBH010000153.1:0-5614 GCA_964584645.1 uncultured Rhodospirillales bacterium
GGCGCCATTCCTCCCGCGCGGCAGCATCGCTGCGCAGCGAGCCCAGCTGCACGAAGATGCCGGGTGCACCTGCGACCGCAGGCTCGGGCGAGGCAGGCTCGGGCGATTCGGGTGTGGCCGGCGGTGTTGGGCGGGAAGCTGGGATCGGGGCGGCGATCTGTGGCGCATCGGGCTGAGGCGGGGAAGGCTCGGCCACCTCTTCAGCCAACGGTGCGGCCGGCTCGTCGGCAATCTCCGGGGCCGGCTCAGGAGGCGCTTCTTCCGCTGGCTCCGCCGCGACACTGGGGGGGACGGGCTCAGGCACGGCTTCCGGAGCGTCGGTGGCTTCCGCGGGCGGGGTGGCGACCTGCTCCTCGATGATCTCGGGCTCCAGCAGCTCGATCACCTGGTTCTCGCCGGCGTCTTCTTCCTCGATCAGCGCATAGACCGTGGAATCGCGAAACGGCACGTCGAGCCCGCCCGGGTCCTCTGGCCGTTCGCGCACCGGGCTGGGATCGGCCGCGATGACGGGAACCGCCCCCTGCTGCGCCTCGTTCCGACCAGCGGTATAGGCGTACCAGATCAGCGCCATGAAGGCGAGCACAGCCGCCACCGCGACGGCCACCGAGGCCTGCCGCCTTGTGGGGCCGGGCCGTACCGTGACCAGTGGATCCTCGCGCCTCATGCCATCTCCTCCAGGGCCTTTACCCCGAGCACCTGCAAGCCATCGGCAAGCACCAGCGCCAGCGCCTTGACAAGCGCAAGCTTGGCCCTCGTCAGCTCCTCATTGTCCGGGTGCAGGAAGCGCAGCGCCGTGGCCTCGCGACCCCGGTTCCAGAGCGCGTGAAAGGCGCTGGCCAGCTCGATCAGGAAAAACGTGACCCGGTGCGGCTCATGGGCCAGGGCCGCCGCCTCGATGACGCGGGGATATTGCACCATCAGCTTCACCAGATCGAGATCCTCAGCTTCTGTCAGCATCGACAGACGGGCGCGGGCGAGCGCGGCCGGTGTCAGCGCTTCTGCGTCAATTTCCGCCTCCGCATGGCGCAGCACCGAGCAGCAACGGGCATGCGCATATTGGACATAGAAGACGGGATTGTCCTTGCTCTGGGCCTTCACCGCCTGAAAGTCGAATTCGAGGGCCTGATCATTGCGCCGGGTCAGCATGATGAACCGGACCACATCCCGGCCCACCGCCTCCAGGATTTCCCTGAGGGTGATGATGGTCCCGGCCCGTTTGGAGAGCTTGACCGGCACCCCGCCATCGAGCACGTGGACCAGCTGGCAGATCTTGACATCGAACTCGACCGAACGGTCGGTCAGTGCTGCCACCGCCGCCTCCATGCGTTTCACATAGCCGCCATGGTCAGCGCCCCAGACATCGATCAGGATATCGGCCCCGCGCCGGATCTTGTCGCGGTGATAGGCGATATCGGCGGCGAAATAGGTGAAGCTGCCATCGGACTTCTTCAGCGGCCGGTCCACATCATCGCCCCAGTCGGTCGACCGGAACAGCAATTGTGGCCGTTCTTCCCAGTCTTCGGGCTTCTTGCCCTTGGGCGGCTCAAGCACCCCGGTATAGAGCAGGCCCTTGGCCTCGAGATCCGCAAGCGCCTGATCGACCGCGCCCGTCGCTGTCAGCGCGTATTCCGAGGTGAAGGGATTCTGCATGATTCCAAGGGCGTTGAGGTCGTCCTTGATGTCGCGCATCAGGATATCGACCACCCGACCGCGGAACAGGTCGAGCCAGTCCTCCTCCGGCGCGTCGCGGTATTTGTCGCCGAATTCCTTGGCCAGCGCCTGCCCGACCTCCTTCAGATAGGCCCCGGGATAATACCCCTCGGGAATGGCCGGGATGTCCTCGCCCAACGCCTCGCGATAGCGCAGATGGGCCGAGCGGGCCAGGGTCTGCACCTGCGCCCCGGCATCGTTGATGTAATACTCACGGGTGACCGAATAGCCGGCCTTCTCAAGCAGATTAGCCAGCGCATCGCCGAAGACGGCCCCGCGCACATGGCCGGCATGGAGCGGGCCGGTCGGATTGGCCGAGACATATTCGACATTGACCCGACGCCCCTGCCCGATGGTGCTGCGGCCGAAATCTTCGGCCCCGGCGAGCACGGCCAGCATCGCCTCCCGCCAGGCCTCCCCAGCCAGACGTAAGTTGACGAAGCCCGGCCCGGCGATCGCGGCTTCGGTGACATCGATTTCGGAGCCCAGCCTCTCCACGATCAGGGCGGCCAGATCGCGCGGCTTCATGCCGGCGGCCCTGGCCAGAACCATCGCGGCGTTGGTCGCCATGTCGCCATGGGTCGGGTCGCGAGGGGGCTCGACCGCCACCTTGGAGGTGTCGAGATCAGGCGGGAGGGCGCCCGCTTCCTGCAGCCGGGCGAGGATCTGGAGCATCCGATCCTGCCAGGCGCCGAAGATATTGCTGGTGATAGCGCTCATGGGCCGCATAGGTGGCGGGAGTCGCCGTACGGAAGCAAGTGATTCCTCCCGAGGTGCAGCCCTGCCCTTCCTCACCCCTTCTCATAGGGGTCGAAGAGCCGCTGATGTTCGATCAGCGCATAGCGGTCGGTCATGCCCGCGATGTAGTCGGCAATCGCCCGGGCCTTATCGGTCTCATCGGCAAAAGCCCCCTGCCATTCGGGCGGGAGCAGTTCGGGTTCCCGAAACAGCAGCTCGAACATCTGACGCACCACGCGTCGGGCCTTGCTGGTGGTCCGGTTCACCCGGTAATGGCGATAGACCCGCGCCATCAGGAATCGCCGGAGGGCCTGCACGGCCTCGAACATCGGCGGGGAAAAGGCCACGGTCGCCCGGCCGGCCCCACGCACGCCATCGACATGGTCGATACGGCTTTCCTGCAGGCGCCGCGCGGTCTCGGCCAGCACATCCTCGACCATCGCCCCGATCAGCCGCCTTGTGGTCTCATGGATCAGCCGCCCGATCTGCAGGCCCGGATGAGCGCGCTCAATGCCATCGACAATGTCCCCGACCACGGGCAGATCGCGCAGATCATCGAGGCCGATCAGCCCGGCCCGCAGGCCATCATCGATGTCGTGATTGTTGTAGGCGATATCATCGGACAGGGCGGCGACCTGCGCCTCCGCACTCGGCCAGCTGTCGAGTTCGAGGTCCCAGCTTGCGTTCAGGGCGGCGGTGGTGACGTGAAGCCTGCCGCCTTCGGGCAGCGGCAGCAGGGGGCCGTTATGCTTGGCGACCCCCTCCACCGTCTCCCAGGTCAGATTGAGGCCGTCAAAGGCCGCGTAGCGCTGTTCAAGGCGAGTGACGACGCGCAGCGTCTGGTCATTATGCGAGAACCCCCCGAAATCGGCCATGCAGGGGTCGAGCGCATCCTCGCCGGCATGGCCGAAGGGCGTGTGGCCCAGATCATGGGCCAGCGCGACCGCTTCGGCCAGATCCTCGTTCAGACCCAGCACGCGGCACAGGGTTCGGGTGATCTGCCCGACCTCGATGGTGTGGGTCAGGCGGGTGCGGTAATAATCGCCCTCGTGATAGACGAAGACCTGCGTCTTGTATTTCAGCTTGCGGAAGGCTGCGGAATGGATGATCCGGTCGCGATCGCGCTGGAAGGGGGAGCGGGTCAGGCTCTCCGGCTCGTCGATCAGGCGTCCGCGGCTCAGCTCCGGCCTGCAGGCATAGGGGGCCGGCTCACCCTGCGCCCAGAGCGGGCGCTCCTGGCCGATCCGGGCGCTGGCATTGTCGAGAGCTTCGGCGGTGTCGGCGTTCATGGAAAGCAGGTGTACCGGCCGAGGCGATGGCTCGCAAGGCGGGGGTGGATGACCAGCCCCCTGCCTGTGCTATATTCATGATTGGACGCTTGAAGAACAGGTTGCGATGATGACGACCACCCAGACCGTTGAGATCACCCCGCCCCTGCTGGCGCCCGGCAATGCCACCGGCGATGACCGCCGCTTCGGCATTTCCGACAGCGCGGTGCGGCGGCTGACGACCCTCACCCGGCAACAGGATGCCGCCGGCGCGCGCATGCGGATCGCGGTCCATGGCGGCGGCTGTTCGGGCTTCCAATATGCCTTTTCCTTCGATGAGGCGCTGAACGAGGATGATCTGATCTTCGCCCGCGATGGTGTGGAGATCGTCGTGGACGATTGCTCGCTCGACCTTCTGAACGGGGCGGAGTTGAATTTCGTCGAGGAGATGATGGGCCAGTATTTCGAGGTCCGGAACCCGAACGCGGCCTCTTCCTGCGGCTGCGGCACTTCCTTCGCGATCGCCTGAGGCCCGGGCGCTCGCCCCCGGCCCATGCGGATCGCCAGCTGGAACATCAATTCGATCAAGGCACGCCTGCCCGTCCTGCTGCGCTGGCTGGAGGCGGCGTCCCCCGATGTGCTGTGCCTGCAGGAACTCAAATGCACGGATGACGGCTTTCCGCACGACGAGATCGAGGGCGCCGGTTATCACGCGGCTGTTCATGGCCAGAAGAGCTATAACGGTGTCGCGATCCTGAGCCGCGAGCCGCTCGAGAACATCTCGACCGGCCTGCCCGGCGATGACGAGGACGAACAGGCGCGCTGGATCGAGGCCGACATCGCCGATATGCGGGTCGTCTCGCTCTATCTGCCCAATGGCAACCCCTTTCCGGGCGCCAAATTCGACTACAAGCTGGGCTGGATGAAGCGCCTGCATGCACGCGCCACCGCGCTGTTGGCCGAAGAGCGCCCGGTGGTGCTGGCGGGCGACTACAACATCATTCCCGAGGCGCGGGATTGCTACGATCCTGCCGCCTGGGAAGACGACGCCCTGTTTCAGCCGGAGGTGCGCGGCGCCCTGCGCAATCTGGTCAATCTGGGCTATGTCGAGGCGTTTCGCGCCCTGCATGAGGAGGCCGGCGCCTATACCTTCTGGGACTACCAGCAGGGGCGCTGGCACCGCGATGAGGGCATCCGGATCGACCACCATCTGCTGTCGCCCGAGGCTGCGGACCGGCTGAAGGCCTGCACCATCGACCGGGAGCCCCGCGGCTGGGAGAAGGCCTCCGATCACACGCCCATCATCGTCGAGCTGGGCTGAACGCCGGGCCCGCTATTCCGCCGCCTGTTTCAGGACATCCTCTTCTGCGACATGAACCTGGGCCAGCACCGGGATCGGCTCGATCTGCAGGGCCTTCACAAGCCCGGCCACGGCTGCGATCAGCAGCAGGCTCATCGGCAGCCCGGCGGTGATGGCCGCCGATTGCAGGGCGGCCAGCCCGCCCGCCAGCAGCAACACGATGGCCACCGCACCCTCTGACACCGCCCAGAACACGCGCTGGGCGCGCGCCGGATTGGGGTGGCCGCCGCTGGCGATCATGTCGATCACCAGCGAGCCCGAATCGCTGGAGGTGATGAAGAAGATCGCGATCAGCAGGGTCGCCAGCACGCTCATGATGGCCTGAAGCGGCAGCTGCGCCATCAGGGCGTGCAGGCCCAGCGACACATCCTCGGCAATCGTGGCCGCCAGCCCGGCATCGGTATTCGTCTCGAACCACAGCCCCGCACCCCCGAATACGGCAAACCAGGTGAAGGTCATCAGGGTCGGCAGCAGCAGGACCGACAGCACGAACTCGCGGATCGTGTCGTAATTCATCCCCTGAGCGCAGGGATGGTCC
>CAZPBH010000154.1:0-573 GCA_964584645.1 uncultured Rhodospirillales bacterium
GGACGCCGTTCTTGATCCGCAGGCCGAGGCCGAGCGCCTGCGCCGGAACGAGGACGCCGGCCGCGGTCCCGATGCCGGGCCGAGCCCGATCATCGAACGTAGCACCGGCGGGGGCTGGTTCGACATCTTCTGAGGCGCCATCTCCCTTGGTCGAGAGAGACCGACGGAGGGGTTCCGCTGATGCTTCGCTTTCTGACCGCCGCGCTTGTCGTGGCCATTCTGGTGGCCTCCCCGCTGGTCGCGCGACCGGGTGTGGCCCAGGTCTACGAGCCCGAGACCTTCACCCTCGACAACGGCTTGCAGGTGATCGTCGTGACCAACCGGCGCGCGCCCGTGGTCACCCACATGCTGTGGTACCGGGTCGGGGCGGCGGATGAGCCGCGCGGCAAGTCGGGCATCGCCCACTATCTGGAACATCTGATGTTCAAGGGCACCGAGGAGGTGCCGCCGCAGGAATTCTCGAAGATCGTGGCGCGGCTGGGCGGACGCGACAACGCGATGACGAGCTGGGACTATACCGCCTATTTCCAGAACATTGCGGTGGAGAACCTGTCGGAGGTCATGGCGCTTGAA
>CAZPBH010000154.1:583-5610 GCA_964584645.1 uncultured Rhodospirillales bacterium
TTTCGAAGACGACCTGATGCGCCAGTATGGGGCGGCCGACCGGATGACCAACCTCGTTCTGAGCGAGGAGGTCACGGCACCCGAGCGCGACGTCATCCTGGCCGAGCGCGGTCAGGTGGTCGAGCGCAACCCGGCGCGTCGGCTGGGTGAGGCAGCGCGGGCCAGCCTGTTCCCGCACCATCCCTATGGCACACCCATCATCGGCTGGCGCCATGAGATGGAGGGGCTGACGACCGAGGATGCGCTCGGCTGGTATGAGACCTGGTATGCTCCCAACAATGCGATCCTGACGCTGGTCGGCGATATCGACGTTGAAACCGCCCGGCCGCTGGTCGAGGAGCATTACGGCAACATCCCGGCGCGTGAGGTGCCCGAACGCCGGCGCACACAGAACCCGCCGCTGGAAACCGGCATCACCGTCGAACTGCGCGATGCAACCGTCCGCCAGCCGAGCTGGAGCCGCCAATACCGGGCGCCCAGCTATCGGCTCGCCCAGGGCAGCGAGGCCCATGCGCTGCAGATCGTGGCCGATCTGCTGGGCGGGGGTGCGACCAGCCGCCTTTACCGCACGCTGGTCGTCGAGCAGGAGGTGGCCGTCTCGGCCGGCGCCTGGTACAGCCCGTCCAATCTGGACGAGAGCACCTTCGGCCTCTACGCCACGCCAGCCGAAGGGGTGGAGCCCGACGAGCTGGCCGCGGCCATCGAGGACGTGGTCCTTTCCTTGCTGCGCGATGGCGCGACCGAGGAGGAAGTCGCCACCTCCAAGGCCCGGGTGGTCGACGCGGCCCAGCTGGCGCGCGACAGCCTGATGCGGCCGGCCTACGCCTTCGGGATCGCGCTGACCACGGGCGGCGACATCGCCCAGGTCGAGCAATGGCCCGAGCGGATGGCCGCCCTCACGCTTGAGGATGTGAACGCGGCCGCCCGCGCCGTCCTCGGGGCCTCGGGGCATGTCACCTCGGTGCTGCTGCCGGCCTCCGGCCAGCTGGCCGAAACCGGCCCCGCGGAGGCGCCCTTCGGCGGCGAACAGGAGAGCACCCAACATGATCGCTAGAGCGTTCCTCGCCCTCGCGCTGGTCGCTGGCGCGCCGCAGGTGGCAGCCTCCGAGCTCGACGTGCGCGGCGTCGCCTTCGGGGAGACAGGCGAGGCCTGGTTCCTTGCCGACGCCACCGCTCCGGTGCTGGCTGTCCGCTTTGCCTTCGAAGGCGGGATGGCGCTCGATCCGGAGGGCAAGGAAGGGACGGCCAGCATGGTGGCTTCCCTGCTGGATGAGGGTGCTGGTGAGCTGGATTCGCAGGCCTTCAAGAAGCGGCTCGAGGATCGCTCGATCACGATAAGCTTCTCGGCCGGGCGCGATGCCCTCTACGGCACCGTCTATGCCCTGACCGACCGGCTGGATGAGGCGGCAGAGCTCGTCAATCTCGCCCTGACCGAGCCGCGCTTCGATTCGGATGCGGTCGCCCGTGTTCGGGCGGCGACACTGGCCGGCATCCGCAGCAGCCATGCCGACCCCGGCTGGGCCGCCCAACGCGCCTTCAACCGCCTGCTTTTCGATGGCCATCCCTATGGCGAGCCGGGTGTCGGGACCGAGGCCAGCGTGCAGGCCATCGAGGTCGCGGATCTGCAAGGCTTCGTCGCGGCCCGTCTGGCGCGGGACACGCTCAAGGTGGCGGCTGTGGGCGATGTCGATGAGGAACGTCTGGCCACATTCCTTGAAATCGCCTTTGCGGGTCTGCCCGATACCAGCGAAGCCTTTACCGTGCCGGATATCGAGCCTCAGGGTGCGGGCGAGATCGTGCTGGTCGACCGGCCCGAGGCCCCGCAATCAATCATCGTGCTGGGCCATGAGGGGATGGCCCGGGACGATCCCGACTATTATGCGGCCGTGGTGATGAACTACATCCTCGGCGGCGGCGGTTTTGCCTCGCGCCTGCAGGAAGAATTACGGGAGAAGCGCGGGCTCACCTATGGCGTCAGCACCGGGCTTTCGACGCTGGATCATGCCCATCTGATCACCGGGCAGGTCTCCACACCCAATGATCAGGCGGCCGAAGCCCTCGACCTGCTGAAGGCCGAATGGCGGCGGATGCGGTCCGAAGGCGCGAGCGCGACCGAGGTCGAGAACGCGATCCGCTATCTGACCGGGTCCTTTCCGCTCTCGCTGTCCTCGACACAGGCCATCGCCGGCCTGCTTCTGGGCGCGCGCATGGACGGGCTGGGACGCGACTATCTCAACATCCGAAACGATCTCATCCGGGCGGTTACCATCGAGGATGTGAACCGCGTGGCGGCGCGTCTGCTCGATACCGAGGATCTGGCGGTGGTGATCGCCGGCGCACCGGCGGATGTCGTTCCGGACCGGGTGATCGAGGGCATACCGGATTGAGCGAGCCCGGTTGACGGGCTCGACGCGACAGGCGCCCATCTATTCGGCCGCTTCGGCGAGCCGCGGCAGATCGACCGGTGTTGCCCTCTGCCATCTTGACGGCTTCGGGTCTGTCGCCTCGCGGCAGCGCCGGGCCTCGCCGGCCACCAGCAGCACGGGGCCGAGCCTGTCCTCGATCTGGTCGAGCGGCTTCTGCAAGGCTGTGAGACGGGCCTCGGCAAGGCGGACCCGTTTTTCGGTCCGGGCCTCGAAGGCCTCGGAAAGTTCGCTGTGCAGGCTGGCAGCCCGCCCGTAAAGGGTTTCCGCCTCGCGGGCCTCGCGGGCCCGGGTCGGGGCCAGGAAATGGCTCAGCAACCGGGTCGCGCGTGCCTTGTCCCTGTACATCGCGGCTTCGGCGGCGTGATGATGGCTGCGCACCTGGTTGGCCTCGGGCGCATCGTCCTCCCGATCTGGGACGACACGCGCACCGAAGGCTTCGACCCGGCCGGCCGACGCACCCAGCGCCTCATATTCGGCCCGCAGCGCAAGATATGTGAGAGCCGCCTGCTCGGCCTCGTCGTTGGCACCGCGCAGCTGGGCATCGGCGATCTGTTGCTTGACCCCGGCCAGGGCAAACAGAAGCGATGCCGCGCGGGCTTCCCCACGCGCCTCGGCCTCGCGACCCCGCCGGCGGAAATCATCTGCTATGGCTCGGCATTGACGATGCACCGGGGACGGCCGCCGATCCGGAGACACGGCTTCCCGCCCCCCGAAACGCTCCTCAAAGGACGACGTTGGCGCCGTCCCGGATGCACCATCAAGCGTCTTGGACGCCTCACCCATCGGAAAAAACCCCCCTCTCCCGACGTAGACCTTATCCTTAAGGAAAGCTTATCGGGCGATCCGTGACATAGATCATATTTCGATTCTTTTTTGCCGTGCTTCGGCCACGCCACGACTTGGCGCATGAGCAGGGCTCTCCAAATCAACGTCCTGGCAGACAAACACGATGATTCGGAGTTGATATGCGGCTTCACTTCTTGGCCTTGACAAGCACTGTTCTGGCTCTGGTCTCGTTCGCCGAGACGACGGCGGCGCAGGATTTCATGCGGCTGGAGACCACGACACAGGAGGAAATCGACGCCAAGCGCGCCTGGGTGGAGGAGGTCGAGGCTCAGGATTTCCAGTTCTGGCGCCGCTATTTCAGCTACATGCAGCGCAACCCGTTTTCGCCGCCCGACGCCTGGTACACGCCCTTCCGACTGGTCGAGGGCGGCTTGCGCCCGTATCTCGATATCGACACGGGCAGCTCCACGCTCGACGCCGACGCGCTCAAGGCCATCGAGGATTACGCCTTCGCCGGGCCGACCCAATCCCTGATCGTCTATCATGACGGGGCGATCCGCCATCAGCGCTTTGCCGAGGGGTTCACGCCGACGGAGGTGATCGGCTCGCGCTCCTTCTCCAAGACGCTGGTCGGGATCGTCACCGGCTTCGCGCTGGCGGAGGGTGCCATCGAAAGCCTCGATCAGCCCATCTCGACCTGGCTGGAGGAATGGGCCGAGGATCCGCGCGGTGCCATTACGCTGCGACAGCTGCTGAACAACACCAGCGGGCTGGAGATCGTCCAGCCGAGCATCGACCCGATGAACAAGTCGATGCAACTGATCGAGGGGACCGACGTGGTCACCGCTGCCCTCGCCTATGAGCTGGAGGCCGAGCCCGGCACGCGTTTCGTGCACGAGAACGCCAACACCCAGCTTGCCGCCATCGTGCTGGAGCGCGCCACCGGCGTGGCCTATGCCGATTATGTGTCGACCCGGCTCTGGCAGCCCCTGGGGGCCCAGACGGGCGGTGTCCGGCTCGACCGGATCGATGACGGGACAGCGATCGCGCTCTGCTGTTTTCGCGCCAGCGTGTCGGACTGGATGCGCATAGGCCATATGCTGATGAATGATGGCGTGGTGGATGGCGAGCGCATCCTGCCGGAAGGCTGGGTGGACGAGATGCTCACAGGCAGCGAGGTCAACCCGAATTACGGCCTGCAGATCTGGATCGGCCAGCCTTATGTCGAGGATCGCCGTTATCTGCCCTTCGTGCCCGGCAACCGCCACAGCGAGCCCTTCCTCGCGGAGGACCTGTTCTATCTCGATGGCGGCGGGAACATGCGGCTCTGGATCGTGCCGAGCGAGGATCTGATGATCTTCCGCTATGGCGACCCGATGGAGAGCTTCGATGAGGCCTTCATCCCCAACACGATCCTGCGCAGCCTCGAAGACGAAGGCTAGCCCCGGCGGCCGCTTGGGCAGCCTCGCCTCGGTTTTTCGGGCTGGCGGCCCATATAACCAGTCCTACCTTTCGCATGAACATTGGTATCCGCCCCGGTTCGTTCGTCACCCCCGTTCGTTCGCAACCATGGGCCGTCGCCGCCAAAGGATGGAGCCTTGCCCATGTCCGTTCAGCCCGAAACCGCCCCGACGCCGCTGGAAGATCTGGCCGGGCGCCTGCGCCAGATCCTCGGGCCCGATCATCTGATCACCGAGGAGGCTGAACGCGCCTTCTATTCCATGGACGTCTATGAGGCGGTCGCGCCGGCGGCCCTCGTCGCGCAGCCGGGCACGGTGGAGGAGCTTTCGGCCACGCTGGCGGCTGCCACCGGGT
>CAZPBH010000155.1:0-5595 GCA_964584645.1 uncultured Rhodospirillales bacterium
CAAGGTCGTCGTCGTCACAGGCGCCGGGCGCGGCATCGGCCGGGAGCTCGCCCTGCTGAGCGCACGTCACGGTGCGGCGGTCGTCGTCAACGATCTGGGCGGCGATGAAGGCGGCGGCGGCCAGGATGCCACACCGGCGCAGGAGGTCGTCGCCAAGATCACCAGCCTTGGCGGGCGGGCGGTGGCCAATGGCGCCAATGTCGCCGATCCGGCCGCGGCCGCCACCATCGTGCAGGACGCGCTCGACCATTTCGGGCGGATCGATGCCGTGATGAACAATGCCGGCATCCTGCGCGACCGGATGTTCCACAAAATGAGCCATGCCGACTGGGAAAGCGTCATCGGCGTGCACCTGATGGGCAGCTTCAACGTGGCCCGGGCGGCCGCTGCCCATTTCCGTGAGCAACAGAGCGGCGCCTTTGTCAACTTCACCTCGACCAGCGGCCTGATCGGCCAGGTCGGCCAGGCCAATTACGCGGCGGCCAAGATGGGCATTGTCGGGCTGTCGACGGGCATGGCCCATGACCTGAGGCGCTACAATGTCCGCTCCAACTGCATCGCGCCCTTTGCCTGGTCCCGCCTGATCGCGACCATCCCGACCGACACGCCAGAGCAGCAGGCGCGGGTGGAGAAGCTGAAGAGCATGACCCCCGACAAGGTCGCCCCGCTGGCGGTCTATCTGGCCAGCGACATGGCCGCGCGTGTGACGGGGCAGGTCTTTGCCGTGCGCCGGAACGAGATCTTCCTGTTCTCACAGCCGCGCCCGGTCCGTTCGGCCCATCATGAGGCCGGCTGGACACCCGGACTGATCGACGAGCGCGCCATCCCGGCCTTCGAACCTGCCTTCACGCCGCTGGAGGTGACCAGAGACGTGTTCCCCTGGGACCCGGTCTGACGCGCGAGCCCCTCAAGAACCCGAAAGCTTGACCAGAACAAGGGAAGGACCCCGCCATGGCCATCGATTACCAACGCATCATGAACTGGGATTTCGGGGATCAGCGCGACGCCTATGACAAGCGGCGCGCCATCCTCTATGCGCTCGGCATCGGCTATGGTGCGGAACCCTACAACCCCGCGCATCTGCAATTCGTCTATGAAGGGGTCGATGGCGCGGACCTGAAGATCGCCCCGACCATGCCCGTCGTGCTGGGCTATCCGGGCTTCTGGCTCAAGGACGAGGATACCGGTGTGGACTGGCGCAAGGTCCTGCACGGTGAACAGGGCCTGACCATCCATAACCCCCTTCCGCCCGCTGCCCGGCTGAAGGGCACGATGCGGGTGGACGAGATCGTCGACAAGGGCAAGGCGGCCATCATCTACACCAGCCGCGACCTGCATGACGAAGAGACCGGCACGCATTACTGCACGCTGACGGCATCGGCCTTCTGCCGGGGCGAGGGCGGTTTCGGGGGCCCCGAAAAGGCAGGGCCGGAGGTGCCGCTGCCACGTCTGTCGGATATTCCCGACCGGGCGCCCGACCATCAGGTCGCGATCGAGACGATGCCGCGGCAGGCGCTGATCTATCGGCTGTCGGGCGATTTCAACCCGCTGCACGCCGATCCCGAGATCGCCACGGGGGCGGGCTTCGAGAAGCCGATCCTGCACGGGCTGTGCAGCTATGGGGTGGCGTGCCGGGCGGTGCTGGAGGCGATCTGCAACAATGACCCGGCCCGGCTGAAGGGCTTCGACATCCGCTTTTCCAGCCCGGTCATTCCGGGTGAGACCCTGACGACGGAGATCTGGGACCTGGGCAGCGGCACCTTTGCCTGGCGCACACGGGTCGGGGAGCGCGTGGTGCTCGACAAGGGCTTTGCGGAAATCGCCTGATCCGCTCCCTCCTGCTGGCCCCCGCCGGTGAAACCCGGCCGGATGGTTGCATCCGGTCGGGTTTGTTTCAGCAGGCTCGCCCGGACGCCTACAGCCCGATCTTCCGGTTCATCTTCAGGATGTCGACGAGCGAGCACACCATGCGGAATTCCTTGATCGTGCGACGCAGGTCCTCGAGGTCGACCACGGGACGGAACACATTGGCCGGCTCGAACAGGTTGCGCTTGACCGGGATCATCAGCACCAGCTTGTCGTTGAAAAAGGCGAAGACGATCCGGCCCTTCCGATAGAGCTTCTCCAGCTTCATCATCCGTTCCATGAAGGCGGTGGTCAGCAGGTAGCGCGCCTCCACCTGATCGCTGGCATAGACCTGATAGCTCTTCTCGAAGGAGGGGTCCTCCAGCCGCACCGGCGGCAGCGGGCTCAACCTGTCCCAGAGCAGGTTGAACGGGCCACGATCCTTGCGCCCCTGGGTGATGCCCCTGAACGGCTTGTGGGTCGCCAGCACGACCAGCAGGCCCTTGAATTTCTGCTTGTCTGACCGGTTCTTCCCGCTGCCGGTAACGTGGCGCAGCTCGACCTCGGCGATATCGATATCCACACCCCGATAGCTGCCCGTGAAGCGGTCCTCGCTCGCATGACGATTGTGCTTCGGGATGATGCCGGAGGGGGCAAGCGCCTCGATATCGATCTTGCCCTCGGGCTCATAGGTGAAGGTACCCAGAAAGCTCGCCAGGGCGGGCATCACGGCGTCCTTGTAGCTTCCGCGGAATTTCTGGGCCGGGGCGTTCGCCCAGAAGGCAAGTCCACCCAGGACGAAGAGGTTGAGGTAGATCATCGATTCGAAGATGTCGTTTCGCGACTCATCGGGGGCGAAGGCCACCGAGACAAAGCTCAAGGCGATCAGCGGAAGCCCGACCGTCCAGGAGATGACCGAGCGTCGCAGGGTCAGGGCCCGCAACTCGACCCGCCTTGCCTCCAGCTCCCCCAGCTGCGGCTTGATCTGCCGGGCGAAGATCCGGGAAAAGCCCCCCTCCCAGCGATGCCGCTCATCGAATTCGAGGGCTTCGAGCTCGGCCGTGCTGTTTTCGGATCCGCCGATGAACCTGTCGATGATCGCCGTCATGAAGTCCCCCCATCCTTGAGGCGGAACCAGCTTCGCAGATCAACCCTTGATTGCCGGTAAAGGCCGCAGCCCTATCAGAGCCCGATCTTCTGGTTCATCTTCAGCTCGTCGACGATGGAGCAGACGGTGTGGAATTCACGCAGCGTGCGGCGCAGGGCGGCTATCCTGATGACGGGCTCGAACACATTGGCGGGCTCGAACTGGTTGCGCTGCACCGGCACCATCAGCAGCAGCTTGTCATCATAGAAGGCAAAGGTGATCCGCCCGCCGCCATAAAGCTCGGCCAGGTTCAGCACCCGGTCCATGAAGGCGGTGGTCAACAGATAGCGCGCCTCGATCTGGTCGGAGGCAAAGACCTCATAGAGCTTCTCGAAGCGCGGGTCTTCCAGATGGACCCGCTCATATTTGCTGAACTTGCCGCGCAGGGCGTTGAACAGGCCCATATCCTGGCGCGCCTGGGTCACGCCCTTGAATTTCTTGTGCACGCTCAGCAGCACGAACAGGCCCCGGAACTTGGTCACCGTGCGGCGATTCTTGCCGCTGCCCTGTGTTTCGGTCAGTTTCGCCTCGGCGACCTCGACATCCACACCCTTGTAGCTGCCGGTGAACCGGTCCTCGCTGTGATAGGTGTCATGGGAGGGGATGAGGCCCGATGGCTGCAGGGTGGCCATCGGAATCGTGCCGTCATCATCATAGCGAAAATCGCCGATGAACTCGGCCAGCACCGGCATGATCCTGTTCTTGTAGCCGCTGCGATAGGCCCGTGCGGGCGCCCAGGCATAGGCGCCGAGCCCGAAGGCCGCGAGCCCGGTCAGCCCGAACACAACATCAAAGGCATCGCTGCTTTCGGTAGCGAGCACGATCCAGATGCCCATCGCCACCATCAAGGCGATCACGCCGCTGCCGATCAGGCCGCGCCGGATGACACTCTGCTTGCGCTGGATGCGGTCGCGTTCAAGCTCGTCGAGCTCGGGCAGGATGCGTTCGTCGAAGATGCGGGCGAAACCGCTCTCCCACGGGTTCTGCTCGATGAAGCGCAGCGGCCGGGCCGCCCCGGCGGCGATGGCGGCCTCGCGCGCGGCGGCCAGATCGGCCATCCTCCCCTCCGGTTCTGGCGGCGGCTCGCCGGAAAGCTCAGGCGGTTCCCGGCGCCTTCAGATAGGCACCGGCATCGACCGGCGCGCGGGCGGTTTCCTCGGCCTCGTACATCGGCCGGTCCTCGATCGCGATCATCCCGGCGATCATGCTGCCCGGCCAGATCTGGATGCTGTTGCGCAGCTGGTTGACGGCGGCGTTATAGAACCGCCGCGCGGCCGCGATGTGTTCCTCGACCTCGTTATAGGTCGTCATCGCCTGCACCATGGTCTGGTCGGATTTGAGGTCGGGATAGTTTTCAACCGCCACGAAGAACTGGCCCATCTTGGCCTGCAGCTGGGCCTCGATGCCAAGGCGCTCGGCCGTGCCGGGGGCGGTGGGCGTGCTTGCGGCCTTTTCCACGGCCTGGGCGCGCAGCTTGGTGATTTCTTCCAGCAGGCCGCGCTCATGTTCCATGAAGGTCTGGGCGATCTTCAGGACGTTGGGCACCAGGTCATGGCGCTTGCGCAGTTGCACATCGATGCCGGCAAAGGCTTCATCAGCCTTGTTGCGCCGCGCGATGATGGTCGCATACCAGCCATAGAAGACGATCCCGACAACCGCCAGAATCACGAGGATCGTGATCAACCCGCCCATCTGCCTTCCCCCTGCATGAGCCAAGACCAACCTACCCTAGTCCCGCTGGGGGGATGTGACAATCCCGTGGGCGCCTTATCCGCCTCCGGACCCGTTCGGCTCGGAAGGCGCAGCTCCAGAGGGCGAGGCTTCCGGGGATGTGCCTGAGGCCGGCTCCCAGCTCAGCCGCTTCCGATAGAGGGTCGAGGGCGCGACCTCAAGCGCGGCGGCGGCGCGTGTCACATTGCCCTCATAGGCCGCGATGGCGGCTTCGATCGCATCACGCTCGACCTGCCAGAGCGGCCTGATCGGGAACGCAGCCGCCGAACCAGCCTCGGCGGTCTCGATCGCCGCCAGGCCGGCCGGCGCACCCTGGCCCAGCGGCTCGGGCAGCATCTGCGGCTCGACCAGCTCGCCATCATGCAGCACGACGATGTTGCGGATGACGTTCTGCAGCTGGCGCACATTGCCCGGCCAGTCATGCGCCATCAGCGCGGCCTCGGCAGCGGGCGCGAAGCCACGGAAGCGGCGCCCCTCCTCCCCGGCATAGCGGGCCAGCAGCGCCTCGGCGATCAGCAGCACATCCTCGCCGCGCTCGCGCAGCGGCGGCAGGGCGATCGGCACCACGTGCAGGCGATAGTAGAGGTCCTCGCGGAAGCGGCCGGCCTCGACCTCGGCCAGCGGGTCGCGATTGGTCGCGCAGATGATCCTGAGATCGACCCTGATCGTGCGGCTGTCGCCGACCCTCTGCACCTGTCCGGTCTGCAGGAACCGAAGGAGCTTGGTCTGCAGGTTGAGGTCGAGCTCCCCGATCTCGTCCAGGAACAGCGTGCCGCCATCGGACAGCAAAGCCGCCCCGTCGCGGTCGGCGGTAGCGCCGGTGAAGCTGCCCTTCACATGCCCGAACAGCTCGCTCTCCATAAGAGCCTTCG
>CAZPBH010000156.1:0-5527 GCA_964584645.1 uncultured Rhodospirillales bacterium
GTGGTGCGGCCGATCTTCGTCCCCGCCAGCGCTGCCAGCGGCGGCTGACGCCGGCCACGACATTGGCACGCAGCATCAGGGCCGAGGGCGTGACGAACAGGGTCAGCACGGTCGCGAAACTCAGGCCGAACACCACGGCCCGGCTGAGATCGGCCCAGAAATCGGCCGAGGGCGCACCGAAGGTCATCTCCCGCTCGATGAAGTTGAGGTTGAGCTTGAGCGCCATCGGCAGCAGGCCCAGCACCGTGGTGATGGTTGTCAGCAGGACGGGCCGCAGGCGCTGGGCACAGGTGCGCAGGATGGCCTCCCGCGTGTCCTCCACGCTCGTGCGCAGATGCTCGAAGGTATCGATCAGCACAATGTTGTTGTTCACCACGATCCCGGCGAGCGCGATCACCCCGATACCGGTCATCACGATGCCGAAGGGCTGCTGGGTGATCAGCAGGCCGATCAGCACGCCGACGGTGGAGAGAATGACCGCCGAGAGAATGAGGAAGGCGTCGTAGAGGCTGTTGAATTGGGTCACCAGAATGATCGCCATGACGAACAGCGCCAGCAGGAAGGCCCCGCCGAGAAAGGCTTGAGCCTCGCGCGATTCCTCGTCCTCGCCGGCGAAGGTCCAGCTGACCCCGGCGGGCAGCGGGTTCTCTGCTTCCAGCCAGGCGGCCAGCTCCTGCAGCTTCGCAGCCGCCAGCACGCCTTCCTCGATATCGGCCTTGACGCTGTTGACCCTCTGCCCGTCGACGCGGCGTATCTCGCCCACCTGCGGGCTGGCCGAGCGGGTCACGAAGTTGGAAATCGGGATCGAGCCCTGCTGCGTTTCGACTCGCACCCGGTCGAGCTGGTCGAGCGAGCGTTCGGCGACGGGGAAGCGGATCAGGATATCGACCTCGTCATCGGAATCCTCGGGCCGGAATTCGCTCAGCAGGACGCCGTTGGTGACCAGTCGGATGGCATCGCCGATGGCCGTGACATCAAGGCCGTAGGTTGCCGCCCGGGCCCGGTCGACTTCCAGCCGCCATTCGATACCCGGCAGCGGCCGGTCATCCTCGATCGCGGTGACGCCCTGCATGGCCTCCAGACGATTGCGGATGATCTCCACGCCTTCATGCAGCCGGGTGAAATCCGTCCCCGAAAGCTCGACCACGATGGGCTTGCCCGTGGGCGGGCCTTCCTCCGGCTTGCGCGGCTCGATGCCGATGCCGGCCAGATCGACGGTGCGGGCCTCGACCTCGTCGAACAGGACGGGGATGCGCGGGCGCTGATCCCAGTCGGCCAGCTCGATGGACAGGATGCCGATGACATCGGGGGCGAACTGGTCATTGGCGCCGGCGGATTGCCGGGTGCGGGAATAGATCGTCTCGAAGCCCTCGATATCGCGGATGCGCGCCTCGACCTGCTGGACCAGCCGGTCCTGCTCAAAGACCGAGAGATTGCCGCGGGCATGGACCAGCACGTGGATCTCGTCGGTCTCGGTATCGGGGAAGAAGGCCACCCCCTGCCCGAAGGTGCCATACGCGATGATCACCAGCACCAATGCTGCGAAGGCGCCGCCAATCATTTGCGCCGGCCGGTTCAGGGCCCATTGCAGCCGGTGGATGTACCAGCGGGTCAGGCCGCCCAGCGCCTCAAGGTCGCCGGTCTCGGCGGCCGCCAGCGCGCGTGCCTGATCCCTGTCCTGCGCACTCGCCCTGCCGAAGAGCGAGCCCAGCACCGGCAGGAAGATCAGCGCCATCAGCAGCGAGGCGGAAAGCGTCGCCATCACCGTCAGCGGCAGGAACTTCATGAACTCGCCCATGATGCCGGGCCAGAAGGCCAGCGGCAGGAAGGCGGCCAGCGTGGTTGCGGTGGCGGCGAGGATCGGCCAGGCCATGCGCTTGGCAGCCGTGGCGTAAGCCTCCTTCGGCGCCAGCCCCTCGGCCATCTTGCGGTCGGCCAGCTCGGTCACGACGATGGCGCCATCGACCAGCATCCCCACCGACAGGATGAGGGCGAACAGGACGATGAAGTTCATCGTCAGCCCGGCAGAGGACAGCGCCAGGATGCCGACCAGAAAGCTGCCGGGGATGGCCGTGCCGACCAGCACCGCCGAGCGCGGGCCGAGGGCGGCGACGATGACGATCATGATCAGCAGCACCGCGGCGATGACGTTGTTTTCCAGATCGCCGACCAGCTCCTGCACATGGGTGCTCATGTCCTGGCTGATGGTGGCGTTCAGGGTGGGGGGGAACTGTGCGCGTGCCTGAGCCACAACCTCGCGCACCGCGGCATTCGTGACGAGGATGTTCTCGCCCGCACGCTTGACGACCTCGATGGACAGGGAGGGCTTGCCGTTGAACCGGGCAAAGCTGCCCGGGTCCTCGAAGGTGCGTCGCACCTTGGCCACATCGGCGACGCGGACGACGGCATTGCCTTCGACCTTGATCGGCAGGGTCATGATGTCCGCGACATCCTCGAACAGACCCGGCACCTTGATCGCGAACCGGCCGCGCCCGGTGTCCATGGTCCCCGCCGCGACCAGACGGTTGGAGCGGCTGACGAAGGCAATCGCCTCTTCGGAGCGGATGTTGTAGCTCTGCAGGAGATGCGGGTCGATCTCGACCTCGACGACCTCGTCACGCTTGCCGGTGATGTCGGCGCGCAGCACCTGCGGCAGGGCCTCCAGCCGGTCTTCGAGCTCCTCGGCGACCGCGTTCAGCGCGCGCAGCGGTACATCGCCCCAGAGGTTCACCACGATGGTCGGAAATTCGGAGAAGCTGATCTCCTGCACCACCGGCTCGTCCACCCCGTCGGGAAGGTCGACCCGGGCCTGATCCAGTGTCGCGCGCAGGTCCTGCAGGACAGTGTCGATGTCCATGCCGGCCTCGAATTCCAGGAACAGCAGTGCCCCGCCCTCGAAGGCGGTGGCGGTCATCTGCTCCAGCCCTTCCTCGGCGCGGAAATGGGTTTCCAGCGGACGGATCAGCAGGCGCTCAGCATCTTCCGGGGCAATCCCCTGATAGAACACCGGCACGTAGAAATAAGGCACGGTGATCTCGGGATAGGCGTCCTTGGGTGTCGTCACATAGGCCTGAAAGCCGGTGACCATCAGCAGGACGAAGACCAGAACGATGGTCAGCCGATAGCGCAGGGCCGCGTCGATCAGCGCGCTCATGGCGCCACGACCGCATCGATGGCGGGCTGCACATCAAGGCTGGCGGCGTCGATGGCCTCCACCTGCTGGCCCGGCCTCACATAATCCTGACCGACCGAGATAATGCGCGCCCGCTCGGGCAGGCCGCTGACCCACACACCGTCGGGGCTGTCGGCCAGCAGCTCCACCGGCAGGAAGGCGACCTCGTCATCGGGGGTGACGATCTTGACCCCGATGGCGCCCTCATCGGTCAGCGCCAGCAGGGCCGGGCTGATGAGATGGGCGCTGCGCTCCTCCACCGGCAGGTCGATGGAGGCCGACTGCCCGGCGAGGATGCGGCGCGCGGGGTTGGGGGCCGTCAGCTCGACACGGAAGGTGCGGGTATCGGGGTCGGCCACGGCACTGATGAAGCTGATCTCGGCCGGAAAGGCCGGGCGGTCGAGGACGGTGACCATGGCCGTCCCGCCGACGCGAAGATCGGCCACGTCGCGTTCGGCCACATCGACCGTGATCCTTATGGGGTCGAGGGTGACAATGGCGGCCACCGGGTCACCGACATTGACAAAATCGCCGATCTCGACCGGGATGTCGTTGACCGTCCCGGCGATGGGGCTGCGGATCGTCGTTCGTTCCAGCTCCAGCTCCGCCCGGGAGACGGCCGCGCGGGCCTGTTCCAGCCGGCTGGCGGCCTCGGCCCGGCCAAGCTCGGAGCGGAAGCCCTGCTGGCCAAGCTCCTCGGCGGCCTCGAAGGCGATCTGGCGCTCCTCCAGCAGGGCGCGCGCTTCGGTCAGCGCGGCGCGGCGATCCTCCTCGGCCAGCTTGACGAGCAGGGTGCCGGCCTCGATGAAATCGCCCTTCACGACCGGTATCTCGGCGATCTCGCCGGGCGTGCGGGCGGCAATCAGCGCTTCGGCCATCGGCACCGTCTCGCCCTGCAGGGTGATGAACTGGGGCTGCGCGCTGGCCTCGACATCGAGGGTGCGCACCTTGACCGGACCTCCGGCGCCCTGGGCTTCCTCAGCGCCCGGGCCCGGGCTGGCCTCCTCGCCGCCGATCAGCCCGGACAGCATCCAGAGTACGGCGAGCAGGGCGATTCCGCCCGCCAGAACATTGGGAAAGCGCATGATACTGGTTGTCCCCTCGGTCACGCCCAATGCGGGCCATGGTGCATCGCGCCATCAGGGCAAGCAATCCCCTATCGGCAAGCCCCAACAGAGATCAGGGGAGGGGTGCCATACTTCCGGCCGTGATCGGGAAGCCCACATGGTCGTTGCATGCCCCTCAAGGGCAAATTCTGGTCAGAGCGGACCATCTGGTTCGGAACAGGCCTCCGGCTTCACACTCAGATCGGGCGAGGAAAGATCCCATCATGGCGCATCAGCTCATCCGCGGCACGATCCGCTACACCTCCAACAAGCCCGAAAGGCTGGGGCAGGAGCGGGGGCGGGAGTATTTCACGCTGACCTTTCAGGGCGATGGTCGCAAGCAGCTCAACGCCCATTGCGAGATCGACGACCCGCCGGCGGTGATGCGCGATGTCACCCTCGCCTATGATGCCGGCTGGGCGCCGCAGCAATGCTCGGTCTTCCTGAATGTCGGCGGGAAATTCATGGGGGCCGGCTGGTTCGACCTTGCCGAACCGGGGCTGGTGACCTGCGAGACCCACACCGCCCAGGAGGGGCGAATCAGCCAGCGCATGCGCACCGAGGGCCCGGCCCAGGCCTTCGGCGCGCATCCCATCGCCGGGGATGCATGGTATCTGCCGGCCTATGATCTGGCGCAGGGGCCGGGCAAGCAGCGGCTCGAGCGGGTCTTCCTGTCCTCACCCGACCATCGCGGTGCCACGGGGCCGCTTCTGTTCCGGCTGAGCCTGAGCCTCGTCTTCGTCGGCAAGGAGCGCGTCGAGGTCGCCGCCGGCAGCTTCGATGCCCTGCATTTCCAGTTCACCGATACCGGTGCTGGCGGCCTGCCGGAGGAACATCCGCCCTACAACATCTGGGTCACCGATGATGGCCGCTACATCTTCCTGAAGGGCCAGGTCGACGGCTACATGATGACCTTTTACGAACTCACAGAGCTCGAGATCCGGTAATCACCGGTTCCTGAACTGGGGCTGGCGCTTTTCGACGAAGGCGGCCATGCCTTCCTTCTGGTCCTCGGTCGCGAAGGTCGAGTGGAACAGGCGGCGCTCGAACAGAACGCCTTCGGCAAGAGTGCTCTCATAGGCGCGGTTGACGGCCTGCTTGGCCATCATGACGACCGGGCGCGAGAGGGCGGCGATACGTTCGGCCGTCTTCACCGCCTCGTCGACCAGATCGTCCAGCGGCACGATCCGGCTGACCAGCCCGCTGCGTTCGGCCTCTTCGGCGTCCATGGTCCGGCCGGTGAGGACCA
>CAZPBH010000157.1:0-3144 GCA_964584645.1 uncultured Rhodospirillales bacterium
ATCCTCTCCAACGACCCGGATCTCGGCAAGAAATTCAATTCGGCCGTCTTTCCGGGCCTGCAGGGTGGTCCGCTGATGCATGTGGTGGCCGCCAAGGCCGTCGCCTTCGGCGAGGCGCTGCAGCCGGAATTCCGCAGCTACAGCCGGGCGGTGATCGACAATGCCCGCGCGATGGGCGAAGAGCTCCACAATCGGGGTTTCGACCTCGTCTCCGGCGGCACCGACTGTCACCTCGTTCTGGTCGATCTCCGGCCGAAGAACGTCACCGGCGCTGCGGCCGAGGACGCGCTGGAGCGGGCGGGCATCACCTGCAACAAGAACGCCGTTCCCTTCGATCCGGCCCCGCCGGCGGTAACCTCGGGCATCCGGCTTGGCAGCCCGGCCGGCACGACGCGCGGCTTCGGGGTCGGTGAGTTCAAGGAAACCGCCGCCCTGATCGACGAGGTGCTGACGGGCCTGGCGGCGAACGGGCCGGAGGGCAATGCGGAGGTCGAGCAGAAAGTGCGGGCCCGCGTTGTGGCCCTGTGCGATCGCTTTCCCATATACTGACGGCTGCCCAGATCTGGGTAGTCGAGGGATCCTTCTACCCAGTCAGGAGCGTCAAGAGCGATGCGCTGCCCGTTCTGCGGCCATGATGATACCCAGGTCAAGGACAGCCGGCCGACGGAAGACAACTCCGCCATCCGCCGGCGCCGGGCCTGCCCGAATTGCGGGGCGCGTTTCACCACATTCGAGCGGGTGCAGCTGCGCGAGCTGACGGTCGTCAAGACCAATGGGCAGCGCGAACCCTTCGACCGCGAGAAGCTGCTGCGGTCCATGCGGATCGCCCTGCGCAAGCGGCCCGTGGATGCCGACCGGATCGACCGGGTGGTGAATGCGATTGTCCGGCAGCTCGAAAGCTCGGGCGAGACCGACATTCCTTCCAAACAGATTGGCGAGATGGCAATGCAGGCGCTGGCCAATGTCGACCAGGTCGGTTATGTCCGCTATGCCAGCGTCTATCGGGATTTCCGTGAGGCTTCGGACTTCAATCAGTTCCTCGACATGCTGAAGACCCAGGCCATCAAGGGCTAGGGCAGCCGGATCATGGGCCAGCCTGACGATCGCCGATGGATGCGCGCGGCCCTCGCCATCGCGGCGCAGGCCAGCGGCACGACCGGCCCCAACCCCGCCGTCGGATGCATGATCGTCAAGGACGGGCGGGTCGTCTCTTCAGGCTGTACAGCCCCGGGCGGTCGGCCGCATGCCGAGCGGGTCGCGCTCGACCGGGCGGGCGCGGCGGCAGCCGGGGCGACGGCCTATGTGACGCTTGAGCCCTGTGCCCACCATGGACAGACCCCGCCCTGTGCCGACGCCCTGATCGCGGCCGGCGTGGCGCGGGTGGTGATCGGTACGGGCGACCCCGATCCCCGGGTCAACGGTGCAGGGATTGCGCGCCTCAGGGACGCCGGGCTGGACGTGCTCGTGGGTTGTGAGGAGATGGAGGCCCGCCGGCACCATCGCGGGTTCATCACCCGCACGACAAGGGGGCGCCCCGCCGTCACACTCAAGCTGGCGATGAGCGCGGACGGGCGGATCGCCACCTCCAGCGGGGCGAGCCAGTGGATCACCGACGCGGCAGCACGCGCGGCCGGCCATGCCCTGCGCGCGCGCCATGACGCGGTGATGGTTGGGATCGGCACGGCCCTTGCCGACGATCCGCAGCTGACGGTGCGTCTTCCCGGGCTCGAAGGGCGCCAGGCCGTGCGGATCGTGGCGGATAGTCGCCTGCGTCTGTCCCTGACCTCGAAGCTGGTGCGGGATGTTGCAACCCAGCCCCTGTGGATCGCCTGCCGTGCCGATGCCGCGGCTGACCGCATGGCAGCCTTCCGTGAGGCCGGCGCGAAGGTCATGGCGCTGGCGGGGCCGGCCGGGGGTGCCGAAGGGCTCGAGCCGCAGGCGCTGCTGGCAGCCCTCGGCGCGGAAGGGCTGAGTGATGTGCTGGTCGAGGGCGGGGCTCGGCTGGCTGCAAGCCTGATGCGCGGCGGGCTGGTCGACCGGCTGGTAATCTTCAGGGCACCGCTCATCCTGGGGGGCGATGGTCTGGCCGCACTCGCCGGCTTTGGCCTGCAGGAGCTGAGCGAGGCCCCGCGCTACGAGCTTGTCTCAACCCAGCGCTGCGGCGACGGGACGATGGACCTTCTGGAGCGAGCGGTCTAAGTCTGTCGTCCATGTTCACCGGACTGATCACCGATATGGGCCGCATCCGGCAGATCGAGGCGCGGGCCGGCCTGACGTGGGCCAGCATCGCCACCGCATGGTCGCTCGACGATGTGGCGCTCGGCGCCTCCATAGCCTGTGGCGGCCCCTGTCTGACCGTGGTCGAAAAGGGTCCGGACTGGTTCGCGGTGGAACTTGCACCGGAGACGCTGGCGCGCACGAACTGGGGCGCGAAGAGGGAGGGGGACGCCATCAATCTCGAGCGCTCGCTGACCCTTTCAGCGGAGCTGGGGGGGCATCTGGTCACCGGCCATATCGACGGGCTCGCGGTGATCCGTGATGCCCGCGTCGAGGGCGAAAGCCGCCGGTTCCGCATCGACGCACCGACCGAGCTGGCGCGCTTCATCGCGACCAAGGGATCGGTGGCGCTTGATGGGATTTCGCTCACGGTAGCCCATGCCGAGGGCACGGGCTTCGAGGTCATGCTGATCCCGCACACGCTGGCGCATACGACAGCCGGCAGCTGGGCCATCGGCGATCATCTGAACCTCGAGGTCGACCTGATGGCCCGCTATGCCCAGCGTCTGCTGGAAGTCGAACCCACCGGAAGGGTCGCCGCCGCATGACCGCCTTCGAGACCGAGACCGGGAGCGATTTCACCGCCGCCCTCTCCACGCCCGAGGAAATCATCGAGGAGGCCCGGAACGGCCGCCAGTTCATTCTGGTCGATGACGAGGACCGCGAGAATGAGGGCGACCTGGTCATCCCCGCCCAGATGGCGACACCCGAAGCCATCAACTTCATGGCCCGCTATGGCCGTGGCCTGATCTGTCTGGCGCTTGATCGGGCCCGGGTTGCCCATCTGGGTCTGCCGCTTGTCTCCAGCCAGAACAGCAACCGCCATCAGACGGCCTTCACCGTGTCGATCGAGGCGCGCGAAGGGGT
>CAZPBH010000157.1:3154-5502 GCA_964584645.1 uncultured Rhodospirillales bacterium
GGTCACCACCGGCATCTCTGCGGCTGACCGCGCCCGCACGATCCAGGTCGCGACGGACCCGGCCTCCACGCCCGAGGACATCGTGATGCCGGGCCATGTGTTCCCGCTCGCTGCCCGGGACGGGGGCGTGCTGGTCCGGGCCGGGCATACCGAGGCGGCGGTCGACATCGCCCGGCTGGCGGGGCTGCGCCCGGCCGGGGTGATCTGCGAGATCATGAACGATGACGGCACCATGGCCCGGCTGCCCGATCTGGTCACCTTCGCCCAGCGCCATGGCCTGAAGATCGGCACCATCGCCGATCTGATCGCCTATCGCCGACGCACCGAGAAGCTCGTCGACCGGCTGGCCGAGCATCCCTTTCGAAGCCGCATCGGCGGGGAATTCCGGCTGGTGGTCTATCAGAACCGCATTACGGGTGTTCAGCATCTGGCACTTGTGAAGGGCGAGATCGCAGCCGGTAAGCCAACCCTGGTGCGCATGCACGCGCTCAACGTTCTGGATGATGTGCTGCTTGATGCCGACAGCCCCCGCTCGGGCGAGCTCACGGCCGCGCTCGCCGCCATCGGCCGGGCCGAGAGGGGGGTTCTGATCCTGATCCGGGAGGCCCAGCCGCTGACGATCCTGGAACGGCTCGCCGCCCGTGCCGAGGGCACCACTCCAGCGCGTCCGTCTGGCTCTGCCCAGCTTCGTGAATATGGGGTAGGCGCCCAGATACTGGGCGATCTTGGGGTCGGCAAGATGGTTCTGCTCTCCAACACCCGTCGCACCATCGTCGGGCTCGAGGGCTATGATCTGGAGGTCGTCGAACAACGGCCCATCGATCCTGAAGGAGGGGCCTGATGAGTGCGCGTGCTCCCCATATCCTGATCGTTACGGCCCGGTTCTATCGTGATCTCGCCGATTGCATGCTGGCCGATGCGCAGGCCCATATCGCCGCGGCCGGGGGGACGAGCGAGATCGTCGATGTGCCCGGCGCCTTCGAGATCCCGGCGGCGATCGGCTTCACCGTGCCCGAAGAGGAGGGCGCGTCACCGGCCTTTGACGGCTATGTCGCGCTTGGATGCGTCATCCGGGGCGAGACAAGCCATTATGACTATGTCTGTGGGGAGAGCGCGCGCGGGCTGCAGGATCTTGCGGTCCATTATCGCCTTGCCATCGGCTATGGCATCCTGACAGTGGAAAATCGCCGGCAGGCCTGGGCACGGGCGCGGCCGGCCAAGGGTCCTGGCAAGGGTGTCGATGCCGCCGAAGCCTGCCTCGCCATGATTGCCCTGCGCGAACGCCTTGCGCCTTCGGAGGATCGATGAGCCGCCCTACTGCCTCAGCCTCGGCGCGCAAGCGGGCGGCCCGACTGGCCGCAGCGCAGGTGCTCTACGCACTCGAAGTGGGCTCGGACGATGTCGACCGTGAGATTGCGCATTTCCTCGAACGTCAGGACGGGCAGGTGGCCGATCCGGGTGATGAGGCGAGCCCGGCCGGCAAGGGCGGGCGGATGGTGCCGGTCGACCGCCCGCTGCTGATCGCCATCGTCCGCGCGGCGTGGGAGGCGCGCGAGCGGCTTGACGAAACCCTGGACCAGATCCTGAACCGGCCGGGTGGGCTGGGACGGATGGAGGCCGTGCTGCGGGCCATCCTGCGCGCCGGTGCAGCCGAAATCATGGTGATCGGTGAGGTGGACCCGCCGATTGTCATTCGCGACCATGTGGAAGTGGCCGACAGCTTCTTTGGCGGGTCGGAGCCAGGGCTGGTCAATGCCTGCCTCGATCGGCTGGCTCGGCTGGTGCGCCCGGAGGCCATGCGCGATCCCTCCGCAGCCGGTTGATCCCGGCGCCATGATCAGCGGCGAATTCGAGCGGATCGCCCGTTTCTTCCGGCCGCTGAGCGAGGGATTTGCCGGAGCGTTCAGGCTGGCGGATGATGCAGCCTGCCTCAACCCGCCCCCGGGCCATGAGCTGATCGTGACCACCGATGCCATTGTCGAGGGCACCCATTACCTTTCCAGCGATGCCCCGGCGAGTGTCGCCCGCAAGCTTCTGCGTGTGAACCTCTCCGATCTCGCCGCCAAGGGGGCCGAGCCACTCGCCTACACGCTGACACTTGCCTTGCCGGGAGATCGCGACGATGCCTGGCTCGAGGCCTTTGTCTCGGGTCTCGCCGAAGATCAGCAGGCCTATGGTATCGCGCTCGCGGGCGGCGATTCGGTCCGGATCGACGGGCCCGCCTGCCTGTCGGTGACTGCCTTCGGTGTGGTGCCTTCGGGCGGCATGGTGGCCAGGGGTGGGGCCAGGCCGGGCCAGCTGGTGCTGGTGACGGGTACGATCGGCGATGCAGCCCTCGGACTGATCGC
>CAZPBH010000158.1:0-5477 GCA_964584645.1 uncultured Rhodospirillales bacterium
GTGTCTTACCTTCGGGTAAAGGTCCGCAGGAGACTTGCTTGAAAGACGCGTGAACACTCAAAAGCTACGTGCGAGGCGCAGCGCCAGATCATAGGCCGGGGCGGAATCGGACAGGCCCGCCAGCGCGCTCGCCGACCAGTCCCAGCCGGCGAGGAACGCCCCGCCGGCCCCGATACCGAGCTGATGGTCCTGGGTGTCGAAGCCGCCCTCGAAACGACCGTAATCGTTGAAGCTTTCGAGCCCGAGGCGCAGGGAACCCACACGGCGCGACAGGCCGGCGCGGGTCTCGACCACCCAGCCTTCCTCGGCCCGCGCTCCGATCTCCCGGTCCAGCAGAACCACCCCCCGCAGCCGCCAGCCACCCGCCAGCGCCCATTGTCGGTCCAGTTCAGCCCCAGCTGATGGGGCAGGTTGTCGCCCTCGCTCAGCCGCAGGTCGAAACGCACGGCGCTGGCATAGCCATCCGGGCCGGTCTCGGCGAATTGCCACTGAACCTCGCCCTGGACATGATCAAGCTCGAGATCGCTGCCGACACGATCCCGGTAATTCACCACCACGCGGCCGCGCAGCGCCTCGTTGAACGCCTGTTGCACATGCACACGATGGGCAAAGGCGCGCTCACCATCGACCTCATCGGCGGCCATGGCGATGCGATACCCAACCTCGCGCTCCCCCGCATCGACATCGGGGCCAAAGACGGTGCCGAGCGTTTGCGCCTCGGCCTTCCCGCCGGTCACCAACAGGACGGCAAGACAGGCCCGGAAGACGCCAGCCAGCAGGAAGCCGGCGCCCTTGCGGATTCCGGCCGGGGCACGCGTCAACCGCTTATTCCGGGCTGTAGGGCAGCGAGGAATGGTGCAGCACGATCTTCAGATCGCCTGCCGCGTCCTTCACATAGCCGAAGCTGTACTCGACCTTGGTCTCGTTCCCGTCCGTGCCGGTGAAGAAATAATTGCCCATCGCCATCGCGCTGTCGGCATCGATGAAGATGTCCTCGTTCTCCCAGCGCACATCGGTGTAGGGCGCGATGGCAAAGCCGTTGTCTTCGTCGATGATGCCGCCGACGAAATAGGACAGCGCTTCCTCGAAGGTACCGCGGAACTGGTCGGCCGCCGCCAGCGTCGGCTTGAAGAGTACCGGCTCGGCACCGTAGGCGTAGAACTTCGTGATGTGCTCGGCCGCGACGGCGGTGTAGTCCTCATCGGCCGTGTAGGCGGCACCGATCGCCACGATCCCCTCGCCCCAGGCCTGCTGTGCGGCCATCACCTCGGCTTCCGTGATCTTCATCATGCCCTGCTCTTCGGCCTGCGCGGCGAAGGCAAGGGTCGTAATGCCGGCAAGGGCGATGGCAAAACGGGTGGTCTTCATGGCTGATCTCTCCTTCCTGATCGACGGCAACATGCAGCTCCGCCAAGCAGATAGGGGGCCTACCCGTGCGGCGCCAACACAATCGGGCCGGGCGCGCCCAGGGTTTGCCGCCCGACCGGTCACATATGCAGGGGGCGCCCGTCGACGGCCAGCGCCGCCTCCTTGACCGCCTCGCTCAATGTCGGGTGGGCATGGCAGGTGCGGGCGATATCTTCCGAACTCGCACCGAACTCCATGGCGAGGCCCACCTCCGCGATCAGCGTGCCGGCCTCATGGCCGATGATGTGCACACCGAGGACGCGGTCGGTCTTCTCATCCGCCAGCACCTTCACGAAACCGTCGACCGCGTTCATCGCCCGGGCGCGTCCATTGGCCGTGAAGGGGAACTTGCCGACCTTGTAGGCGATGCCGGCTTCCTTCAGCTGCTCTTCGGTCTTGCCACATTGGGCGACCTCGGGGGCGGTGTAGACCACGCCGGGGATGGCGTCATAGTCGATATGCGGCTTCTGGCCGGCGATCATCTCGGCCACCGCGACCCCTTCTTCCTCGGCCTTGTGGGCCAGCATCGGCCCGGCAATGCAATCGCCGATGGCGTAGATGCCCTCGACATTGGTGCGCCAATGGCCATCGGTCGCGATACGGCCCCGGTCGTCGAGTTCGACCCCGACCTTGTCGAGGCCGAGGCTGCCGGTATGCGGCTTCCGCCCGACAGCGACCAGCACGACATCGGCGCTCAGCCTTTCCTCATCCCCGCCCTTCGCCGGCTCAAGCGTCAGGGAGACGCTGGACTTGTTCGCCTTGGCGCTGGTGACCTTCGTCGACAGTTTGAAGCTCAGCCCCTGCTTCTGCAGCAGCCGCAGCATCTGCTTGGAAACCTCGCCATCCATGCCGGGCAGCACGCGGTCGAGATATTCCACCACCGTGACCTCCGCCCCCAGCCGCTGCCAGACGCAGCCCAGCTCCAGCCCGATATAGCCGCCGCCGATGACGACCATCTTCTTTGGCACCTTCTCAAGGTCGAGGGCACCGGTGGAGGAGACGATGCGCTTCTCGTCGATCTCGATCCCGGGCAGGGGTGCCACATCGCTGCCGGTGGCGATGATGATGTGGCTGGCCTGATAGGTTTCCTCGCCGACCGTGACCTCACCCTTCGCGGTGATCTGGCCTGTTCCCTTCAGCCAGGTGACCTTGTTCTTCTTGAACAGGAACTCGATGCCCTTGACGTTGGATTCCACCACGCCGTCCTTGTGGTCCATCATGGCACCCAGATCGAGGCTGACACCCTTGGTCACCACGCCGAGTTGCGCGAGCCCGTGCTGCGCCTCGTGAAAGCGCTCGCTGGCGTGCAACAGCGCCTTGGAGGGAATGCACCCGACATTCAGGCACGTTCCGCCGAGGGTCTCGCGCTTTTCCACACAGGCGGTCTTGAGGCCGAGCTGGGCGGCGCGTATGGCCGCCACATAACCGCCGGGGCCGGCGCCGATCACGATGACATCGAAGGAGGTTTCAGCCATGGGGGAAGGACTTTCGAGCACGCAAGGAAAGGGAACGGGGGAGAGCTAGCACATAAGCGGCCGCCAGCGCCCCCGGTAGGATGCCGCAGCGCCATAGCCCCATGCAGGTCGCGCAACAGCCCCACCGCCCCAAGGGGAAGCCCCTATCCCGCCTCAGAAATCGTAGCGCGCGGAGAACTGCAGGCGGGAAAGCGTGCCGCTGTCGCCATTGGACAGCTCGCGCCCGGCCCAGATCAGCTCACCCCCCACCGTCACCTTCGGCACCGGCGAGTAGAGGAGATTGCCATGGAAGCTGCCCGCCCATTCGGTCGCCAGCCCGCCCGTCAGCTCTTCGTCCTGATCGGCATGGAAAGCCCCCAGCACAAGCGAGCTTCTGAGCTTCGGGTTCCAGAAATGGCGATAGGCCAGATGCGCTGCATAAACCCAGGTCGGCTCAAGATCGCCCTCGGCATCAAAGGCCGCCGCATTGACCAGATTGCCCGCGACATAGCGCCCAAGCCCCCTGCCGAAGACCAGCCCGAAACGGACATCATTGCGCTGGTTGACGTTGATCCTGCCCGCCATGTTCACACCGCCAGCGAAGGCGCCCTCGCCCTCCGCTGTGCCCAGACGGTTGTCATCGAGGTGCAGCCAGCGGCCCAGGGCGGTGATGCTGTAGATGTTCTTCTGCCCCTGCCAGCGATATCGGAAGGTGACGTCCGGGAACACCCCGTCATCGGCGGAAACGCGCCCACCCGTGGCGGTGGTGACCGTCGTTTGCGGATTTTCAACCGATACGGACCACGGCCCGTCGGTGTAGCGGATCTGGGCCTGGCGAACAAAGGGCAGGGCTTCGAACGGGCCCACGAAATCCAGCGTTTCCGGAAACACCGCCAGCTCGACAAACCGGCTGAATTCCTGGCCGAAAAGCCAGTTGCCATAGGTCGCGAAGGCGCGCCGCAGCCTCGGCGCGTAAGAATTGGACACCTGCTCGTTACCGTCCGTGGTCGTCAGGAAATCCAGTTCGATCCGCGAGGTAATCTTGCGCTCACCGTCATCGGTTGCGGTGGTGAAGAAAAGGCGCGATTGGCGGGCATGCATGTCGACATCGGTGTCCGCTTCACCGCCAACGGGGATGGTCGCGGGCACGTAGAAATCGCGCCCCGCGCTGCCATCGGCGATGCTGCCATCGCTGGTGCTGGAGAAGATCAGATCGGTCTTGATATAGCCCCCGACATCGACCGCGATGCCAGCGATCGAGAAATCGGCCGCCTCGGTCTTGGGTTTCGGCTCGGGTCCCGGGACGGGCTGGATGGCGGGGTTTTCCGCCTTGGCGGCGGGCGCTGCCACCTCCTGGGTGCGCTGAAGGGCCTGTTCCTGAGCTTCCAGCTGGGCCTTCACCGCCTCCATCGCGGCTTCGAGTTCAGTGACCCGCGCGCGCAGGGCCTGGATTTCGTCCGGTGACATGCCCGGCTGGGCCGTCGCCTCCCCGGCCCCGACAAGCCCGCCAAGAGCCAATACCGCAATGACACGACCTACATGGGCAATCTTGTGCGCCATGGCGTCCCCCTTTCCCCTAAGTCCCTGCATTCTAGGCAGGAACAGCTCCGGGAAAAAGAGGGCGGCGGAAAAAAATTTCCCGCTATCGCGTTAATGCAAGTGTATGCGCTTAACCGCGGGGCCGTTCAGCCGTCCACGTCCCTGATCGAGGCGACGATGTGGGTCAGCAGGCCATAGGCCTTGGCCTCTTCCGGGCTCATCCAGAAATTCCGGTCGGTGTCCTTCTCGATCCGCTCGAAGGGCTGGCCGGTTTCCCGTGCGATCAGCTCGTTGATGCGCTTCTTGGCCTTGATGATCTCCTGCGCCTCGATGGCGATATCGCTGGCGCGACCGCCAACGCCGCCGAGCGGCTGGTGGATCATGAAGCGCGTGTTGGGGGTGCAGAAGCGCATGTCGTTCTGCGCCGCCAGGAAGATGTTGACCCCGGCCGAGGCCACCCAGCCCGTGCCGATCACCTTCACCGGGGCGGCGATGAAGCGGATCATGTCGTGGATGGCGTCACCGCTTTCGACATGCCCCCCGGGGGAGGAAATGATGAGCTTGATCGGCTCTTCCGGCTTGTCGGCCGAAAGGGCGAGCAGCTGGGCGATGGTCGATCGCGCGGCCTTCTCGTTGATCTCGCCGAACAGAAGGATCGTGCGGCTTTCCAGCAGCTTCGACATGACGGGATCGCCGGCCGGCTTCTTCTCCTCGTCCTTGCCTTCCTCCTCGCCCTTGTCGGACCGGCTGATCATCGGGGCGGCGCGGGCAAGCTTGGTGGGGTCGAAATCCATGGGGACGGCCTGTCGAATGGTGAACGGGTAGGGCAGGAAGAGAGCTGGGGCCTCAGACCTCCAGCACCAGACGGCCGGGATCCTCGATGCTTTCCTTGACGCGCACGAGGAAGCTGACCGCCTCGCGGCCATCGATGATCCGGTGGTCGTAGGAAAGCGCCAGATACATCATCGGGCGGATCTTCACCTCGCCATCCACCGCCATCGGCCGCTCCTGGATCTTGTGCATGCCAAGGATGCCGGATTGCGGCGGGTTGAGGATGGGCGTGGAGTTCAGCGAACC
>CAZPBH010000159.1:0-5468 GCA_964584645.1 uncultured Rhodospirillales bacterium
GGGAGTTCACCGCCATGGTGCTGATCGTGCCAACCCTGGGCACCTTCCTGTGGCTGAGCGTGTTCGGCGGTACCGGCCTGCATGCCGAGCTGCGCGAGGGCACCGATCTGGCGACCCGTATCTCCGACGACATCGCCATCAGCCTGCTTGCGGTGCTGGAAACCCTGCCGCTGACCGCCCTCATGCAGGCTTTTGCGACCCTCGTGATCGTGGTCTTCTTCATCACGTCCAGCGATTCGGGTTCGCTGGTCGATGACATGGTGACCAGCGGCGGCGACCCGAACCCGCCGCGCGCCCAGCGTGTGTTCTGGGCCGTTTCGGAAGGGGCTGTGGCGGCAACCCTGCTGCTGGTCGGCGGCTTGCGGGCGATCCAGGATGCCTCCATCGCCATGGGCCTGCCGATGTCGGTGCTGCTGGCGCTGGCGACCATCGGTCTGGGACGTTCGCTGGCACGGGAGGCACGCGGCATGCGGTTCGTGCCGAAGGAGATCAGGCGAGAGACGGCGACGGGCGATGACTGAACCGGTAAAACTGGCGGTGAGCGAAGAGGGCGAAGGCGATCCGCCGCTGCTGCTCGCCCACGGGCTTTATGGCCAGGGGCGCAATCTGGGCGCGGTGGCGAAGGGTCTTGGCGACCGGCATCGCTGCCTGATGGTTGACCTGCGCAATCACGGCAGCTCGCCCTGGGCCGAGGCGATGTCCTACGAGGCCATGGCCGCCGATCTGGCGGCCGTCATCAGGGAGAGGGCCGGCGGCAGGGCGGCCGTTCTCGGCCATTCGCTGGGCGGCAAGACGGCGATGGTGCTGGCCCTGACGGCCCCCGAGCTGGTGGACAGCCTGATCGTCGTCGATATCGCCCCGCGCGCCAACCCCGACAGCACCTTCGCCTATGTCGAGGCGATGCGCGGGCTGGACCTCAGCCAGATAGCCAAACGCAGTGAGGCTGACGCCGCGCTGGCCGACGCGGTGCCGGACAGCTTCGTGCGGGCCTTCCTGCTGCAGAACCTCGAACGCGCCGAGGGGGGCTTTCGCTGGCGCCTGAACCTCGACGTGCTCGCGGGCGCGCGGGATACCCTGCTCGATTTTCCGGAGCTGGACGGGGCGCGCCATGAGGGGCCCGTGACCTTCATCCGGGGCTCGGATTCCGATTATGTGCGGCTGCCCGAGGATGAGGCGCTGATCGAGAGCTTCTTTCCGCACGCCCGCATCGTGACGATCGAGAATGCCGGGCATTTCGTGCACACCGAGCAGCCCGAGCCCTTCCTGAACGCGGTCCGCGAAGCGCTCGACCATCGCTGAGAGGGTTCTTGCGCCCTAGAGCGGATCGCGTTCAGACTGAACGCGTGAATCCGCTCTATTCATTTGTAATTCTACACAAATTACCCGATCAGATGATTCCATCTGATCGGAATTTGCTCTAGATCCGAAGGCCATCCGCGCTGGAGAGGCTATTCGGTGTCGCTGGCCTTCATTGCCGCGAAGGCCCGCTTGCCTTCCTGAATGGCGTCGTAGATCGCCTGCGCCTGCCCGCCGACCTGGGCGATGATGCGCTGCTGGGCGGGGCTGGCCGCCTCGACCCAGGCGGCGCGTTGCCCGCTGTCCAGCGCATGGATGACGATATCATCGCTCTGGCGCAGTTCGGCCTGCAGGCCGGCGATGTACTCGCGCACCTCGCGCCGGGCGAGTTCGGAGGGGCCGAAGCCCGTGCGCACCGCCTCCTGCTGGGTGGCGTCCAGGGTTTCGAACCATTCCCGGTTCGCGACGATGGCGCCGGTGTCGTAGCTGTGGCGGGTGAGCGTGACATCGCTGACATAATCGCGCACCGAGAAATACATGAACGCCGTGTTGCCGAGCCCGCCATCAATCAGCCCGGTCTGCAGGCCCGGCACGATCTCGGTTGAACCCAGCGAGATGGCATCGGCCCCGATGGCGCTCAGAAAGGCCTGGGCGGCGATGTTGGGCGAGCCGCGCAGCTTCTTGCCCGCTGCATCGGCCGGCAGGACGATGGGCGCCTGGGCGAAGATGTCGGTCCAGCCGACCTCGACCCATTCGAGCACGACGATCCCCTTCTCCGCGAACAGCGCGTTCAGCGGCTCCAGCAGGTAATTGTCGTAGACGAAATCCACCTCCTCGGCGCTTTCGAACATGTAGGGTGCCATGGCCACCGCCAGCTCGGGCACGATGGAGGCCAGACCCTGCAGCGAGCAGCCGCAGATCTTCACCCGGTTCCGGCGCAGGTTGGAGAGGATAACCTCCTCCGTACCGGCATCGCCGCGCAGCATGTAGTCGAAGCCGAGCCCGGCTGCCTCGACATTCTCGCGGAACCGGGTCCATTGCCGGTCCCAGGGGCTGTTCGGCGGCGTGACGGCCGCGGCGATGCCCATGTCGACCAGCTTGTTGACGGCCGTGATCTCGGCCGGCGCGGCGGCCTCCTCGTTGCTTTCGGCGTCAATTTCAGCATCGGGCGCCACCGGCGACGGCGTGGAAGGCGCCATGACAGGTTCGCCCTCCCCACGCCAGAGGAACAGACCGGCCGCGAGCCCGCCAAGGACGAGAACCGTGATGATGATGTGAAAAGCGCGCATGGGGCTCCCGCCTGCCTGAAGATCGTCCAGACGCAGGTAAGGCAGATGGCCGGGAAAAACCAGCCCGGGCGCCGGCTCAGCTGATGCTGACGGCCAGCAGGTTGCGCCGGATGCTGGCGATGTCGCCCGGATCGCCGCGCCCGTCGATCAGCTTGTCGACCGCGTGGTGAACGGCCTGCAGGGCCTCCTCATCGCCGCGCGGCTCATCGAGGGTGGTGACACAGGCGGCAATCGCGTGGGCGATCAGCGGCTTGTAATCCTGCGCCATGACGGCGGCGGCATCGGGATCGTCCGCCATCACCGCCTCAACCTGGTCGAAGGCAGCGAGCGCCTCGGCGACCTTGCGATTGCCGGTTTCCCAGTCCTTGCCGCTGAAGATGACGTTGTTGGCATAGTCGACGAGGGTCATGAGCTCGCTCCCATGGTCAGGCCGGCCTTCCGCTCGGGGCCGGCGCGTGTGCCGTTCAGCCGGCGGGCCAGCTCGGCCGGGCTGTCGGTTGTCAGATCGGGCATCACCGAGGCCGCTGCGGGCTGGGGCGTCCCGGGGGCCGCCTTGCCTGCGGCGTCGGCGATGGCGGTCCTCAGTTCCTGCACCGCGTTCAGCGGATGCGCCTTGTGATCGTTCGAATACCAGGTGACATGAACACCGCGCACGCCGTTGCGTTGCGCCTGCAGCACATCCTCGACCGGATTGTCGCCCATCATGACCGTCCGGCGCGGGTCGAGGCCCTGTTCCTTCATGATCCGGGCCATATGCTCCGGATCCTTCTTCGGCCGGCGCTCGAACACGGTCACATCCTCCCAGCCCAGCCCGGGATAGCGGCCGCGCGTGGCCTCTATCCCGCCTTCGAGCTTCTCGTTCGGGGCGGTATAGACATGTTCAAAGAGCCCGCGGATCTCCGGGTCCGCTGCGGTCATCCGTTCGGCTGCCTGTTCCACCGACGCCGCCGTGAACAGGATCAGCCGATGCCCCTCGGCCTTGGCGGCACGATAGAAGTCGAGCACTTCGGGCTTCGGCTTGAGGCTCGCATGGTACACATCGCGTGCCGCCTGCATCTCGGGCGCGAACTTCCGGTTCAGATCCTCGCCCGGATAGGCCTTTGCAAGCAGCGGGACCTCGTTGAGATGATCGCCCAGGGTCACGAAGCCGTGCTGCAGGATCATCTCCGCATGGGCGCCGACGATCGCCTTCCGGCTCAGACCGGTCGCGTTGGCCAGACCGCCATAGACGCTGTCGAGATAGCGATCAATCGACCGATCGGTCGGGATCACGGTGTCATCCAGATCGCTGACGATGGTCAGGGGCCTGGGCGTCGGCTCGGCCATCGGTTCAGGCTCCTGCCTTCAGGGTGGCACGTGGGGCGGACGGCATCTCGGCCCGGCTGGTCAGCCGACGCGCGAGATCGGCCG
Source organism: uncultured Rhodospirillales bacterium (assembly GCA_964584645.1). Taxonomy (GTDB): domain Bacteria; phylum Pseudomonadota; class Alphaproteobacteria; order CAZPBH01; family CAZPBH01; genus CAZPBH01. The sequence goes on from CAZPBH010000159.1 coordinate 3,996, forward strand.
GATGGGCGACGGCGATGTCGGGCGCGACCGGTCGCGCCTTTGGCTTGGGCGCATGGGTAGGCTTGGGCCCGACCAGCTCGTCCATGGCGGCGTGCATCTCGGCAAAGGTGGGGATGTTCGTCTCTGTGTGCCTGTCGGTGTACCAGGTGACGAGAGCACCCTTCACGCCGGCATTCTGGGCCATGGTGACATCTTCGACGGGATTGTCGCCCATCATGATGGCATGCCGGGCCTCGATCCCCTCGGCCTGAAGGATGTGCTTGAGCCCGCGGGTGTCGCCGCCGCGTTTCGGGCGGTGATCCAGGGCTGTGAACTTGTCCCAATTCACTCCCGGATGACGGGCCTGGGTGGCTGCGATATCGCCCTGGATAGGCTTGTTCGGCGCACAGTACACATGGTCGAACAGATCGGTGATGCCCGCCGATTCAAGCCGGTCGGCGACCAGCTCTGCCGAACCGGCAGAGAACAGGATCAGCCTGTGGCCGTCCGCCTTCGCCTGCTCGTAAAAGGCACGGACATCCGGATCGACCTTGTTGGCGGCGTGATAGGCCTCCATCGCGGCCTTGGCCTCGGGGGCGAATTTCTTCTGCAGGTCTTCGCCCGGAAACTTCTCCGTCAGGCCGTTCATGGCGTTCAGATGCTCGCCGAAGCGGACCCAGCTGGTCTCGAGCATCATCTGCGTATGCGCCTTGACGATGTCCTTGCGCGGCAGGCCGCTGGCCCTGGCCAGCCCGCCATACATCGCCTCCATGTAGCTGTGCATCGCCTTGCCGGTCGGGACGACGGTATCGTCCAGATCGCTGATGATGGTCACAGGCTCGGCCATCTCCCCCCCCCCTTCAAGCCATGGGTCCCCGCTTCTGAAGGCGGGATCCCAAGCCTCAGGCTCAGCCGGCCCTGGCCATGGCGATGGCCGTGTCGGCCATGCGGCAGGAGAAGCCCCATTCATTGTCGTACCAGCTCATCACCCGGCACAGCGTCCCGTCGATGACCTTGGTGCCCTCGATGGAGAAGATCGAGGAATGGGGATCATGGTTGAAATCGCTGGAGACGAGCGGCTCGTCATAGACACCGAGAACACCCTTCAACTGGCCCTCGGCATAGCCGCGCATGGTGTCGTTGATCTCGTTCTCGCTGGTCGAGCGGCTGGCCACGAACTTGAAGTCGACGAGGCTGACATTCGGGGTCGGCACCCGCATGGCGACGCCGTCGAGCTTCCCGTTCAGCTCGGGCAGCACCTTGCCGACCGCCTTCGCCGCCCCGGTCGTGGTCGGGATGATGTTGGCAGCAGCCGCGCGGGCGCGGTGCAGGTCCTTGTGCATCGTGTCGACCGTGCGCTGATCGCCGGTATAGCTGTGGATCGTGGTCATCAGCCCCCAGTCGATCCCCAAAGTGTCATGCAGCACCTTGGCCACCGGCGCGAGGCAGTTGGTCGTGCAGGACGCGTTCGAGACGACCGTGTCGTCGGCGGTC
>CAZPBH010000160.1:0-5449 GCA_964584645.1 uncultured Rhodospirillales bacterium
GGGTGGTCAGCAGATAGGCGCCCAGCTCGGCCGCCGCGATCTCCGAGATGTGCTCATGCTCGGCGATGGCGTCGATCTCGTCCTCGCTCAGGCCGCTCAGTTCGATACAGTCTTCGATGGTAAGCATGGTTGTCCTCCCTTGATGTTGTTTCTTGGATTAATGGGCGATCAGCACGGGCAGGGTCGCCTCTCCCAGGATGGTACGCGTCACACCGCCCAGCAGAACCTCGGTGAGCCGTGGATGGCCGAACCCGCCCAGCACCAGAAGGTCGCACTCCAGCCGCGCGGCGGCCGACAGGATCTGGTTGCCGACCGGCTCGGCCCCCGCGGCATGGCGATGGACCTCGGGGTTGGTCCCGTGCCAGCGCAGATATTCGGCCAGCTCCTCGCCTGCTTCCTCACGGGTGCGCGGGGTGCCGAGCGTCAGGACATGCACGGCATCCGCACCTTCGATGAACGGTAGGGCCGAGGCAACGGCCCGTGCTGCGTGTCGCCCGCCGTTCCAGGCGATCGCAATACGCTCCCCCAGCCGGGCGATCGGTGCGCTCGGCGCCAGCAGAAGGGGGCGGCCTGCATGCATCAGGCAGGCTTCCAGCACGGCATAGCTGCGGCTTTCATAGTTGCGCGCCCCCGGCCCGAAGATCACCAGATCGTAGAGCCGGGCATGGGCGGCGAAATCCTCTGCCCTGCCGGTCATCTCAAGGCGTCGGGCGCTCGGCCCGGCGGTGCCCGGCGAATCTCCGGGACGCAGGCCGGATTCGCGGGTGATGCGGTCGAAATGTTCGGCCGCCAGAAGCTCACGCTCGGCGATATCGCGCTCGGCCGCCCCGATGAAGTCGTCGAGCCAGGCCCCGGTCACGCCCTCGGAGAGCATCGGGATCACATCGCGCGGATCCGGGCGCAGGAAGATGCCGTCCAGATGGGCGCTCAGCCGGCGGGCGACGGTACAGGCGCCGTGCAGGGTGCTCTCCCCCGTCGGGGCCCCGGACAGAAAGGCGAGAAGACGCCGAATGGCCATGGAGCGAAATCCTCATCCCTCATATGGCACCGCCTGCCGGACAGACGGCTGATAACCCTAGGCTTGAGCGCGCCTCAAGGCCATGAGGCACATCAAGGGCGCCTGCGGCGAAGCCGCGCGATCGATCAGGCGTCGCCGCCCAGCATCTTGAAGATCGAGGAGAAATCCTCGCCCCCATGGCCCAGATGCGCCCAGATCTGATAGAGGCTCGCGGCCTGCGCGGCGAGTGGCACCATCGCGCCATGATTGTTCGCCGCCTCCAGCGCCAGGCCCAGATCCTTGAGCATCAGGTTGGTCGTGAACCCGCCCTGATAGTCGCGGTTGCTGGGGGCGGCCGGGACGAGCCCCGGCACCGGCGCATAGGTGTCGAGCGACCAGCACCTTCCCGAGGAGGTGGCGGCGATCTCGAACAACCGCTCCGGTGCAAGGCCCAGCGATTCCGCGAGGCGGAAGCCTTCGCAGACGCTGATCATCTGGATCGCCAGCATCATGTTGTTGCACGCCTTGGCGGCCTGACCGGCCCCGGCCTCGCCGGCGTGGAAGATGTTGCGGCCCATGGCCTCCAGCACCGGCCGTGCTGCCTGGAAGGCCGGTTCGGATCCGCCAACCATGAAGGTCAGGGTGGCCGCCTCCGCCCCGCCGACGCCACCGGAGACCGGCGCATCCACGACCATCCGGCCGATCCCGCCGGCAGCTTCTGCGACGGCACGTGCGGTCTCGACATCGATGGTCGAGCTGTCGATGGCCAGCGCCCCTTCCGGCAGGGCGGCCAGCATGCCGCCCTCATCCTCCAGCAGCACCTGACGCACCAGCGCCCCGTTGGGGAGCATGGTGATCGCCATCTCGGCCTCGGCCGCGGCTGCGACGGCGCTTGCTGCGACCTCGCCACCTGCCTGCTGCAGGCGTGCCTGCGCAGCTTCAGCCGGGTCGACGCCGATCACGCGGTGACCGGCCTTCACGAGATTGGCGGCCATCGGCCCGCCCATATTGCCAAGGCCGATGAAGGCGATGGTGGTCATGGCAAGAACACTCCCTGATCCGTTTCTTGTTGATGGGTGTCAGCGCAGGAAATCCGGCGTGGGTGTGGTGCTGCCCTCCTCGAAATCGCCGAACAGGGGCACGATCGGAATCTGCTCGTCCGAGCGGCCCTCCAGGATCAGCAGGGCGGCGAAGGCCATGGCGCCGAACAGCAGGAGGCAGACGACAAGCCCGCCAAGTGCAGAGACGAGCAGCCTTGCCCCGGAGCCGAGCGGTGGCCTTGCAGGCGGAGGCGTGGCCTCATTCTCGGGCCTGTTCTGGGGAGAGTCGCTCAAGCCGCCTCAGTCGAAGATCAGTTCGCGCGGCGCGGGGCCGAAATGCGCCTCGATCGCCTCGTCGCTCACGGCTTCGAGCGTGCCGGGGCTCCAGCGCGGCTTGCGATCCTTGTCGATCAGCTGCGCACGCACGCCTTCATAGAAGTCGGGATGGCGCATCCGGCCCATCGCGACCCGGTATTCCATCGTCATGACCGCGTCGAATTCTTCCATCTTCGCGCCCCGGCGCAGGGCGGCCAGAGAGACAGCGCAGGAGGTCGGGCTCATGCGCGTCAGGTCGGCGGCGATCTCGCGCGCAAAGTCGGTATCGGCCTTCACGAGTGCATCGATGATGCCCTCCACCGTCTTGGCGGCGAAGCATTTGTCGATGGTCTTGCGATGTTTGGCGAGCGGCGCTTCGCCGGGATCGGTGCCGTGCTTTTCCAGCACCTGGGTCACGGTTGCGGCGGGGTCGGCGCCATACTCGGCCTTGACCAGCCCCTTCTTGAGTTTGTCGAGCTTGTCGCTGTTGAGGAAATGCGTGCCGATGCCGGTGTAGATCGTGTCGGCCGCCTTCGCCCGGTAGCCGGTCAGACCCAGGAAAATCCCCAGCTTGCCGGGCAGGCGGGGCAGTACCCAGCTACCGCCGACATCCGGAAAGAGGCCGATGCCTGTCTCCGGCATGGCAAACAGGGTGCGCTCGGTGCACACCCGATGGCTGCCATGGACGGAGAGCCCGAAGCCCCCGCCCATCGAGATGCCGTCGACGAGCGCCACGAATGGCTTGGGGAAATGGTGAATGATCCGGTTCACCTTGTATTCGGAATGGAAGAACTCGCCCGCGACCGGGTTGGGATCGGCCGTTTCGAAGCTGTCCATGCCGCCCTGATAGAGGGCGACGATGTCGCCGCCGGCGCAGAAGGCCTTCTCGCCCGCGCCCTCGATCACCACGACCCGGATGCGGTCATCCGCGCCCCATTGCTGCAGGACCGGCAGCAGGCGATGGCACATGTCCGTCGTCAGGGCGTTGAGCGCCTTGGGCCGGTTCAGGGTGATGAAGCCGACCGGGCCGTCGGTGGCGAGGATCAGATCGTCGTCGATCGGGTCGGGCTGCGCGCTCATGCTACCTCACGCGGAAAGGGGAAGGCGGTCTGGCCCGATACCTCCCCAACCTGTTCAAGGCGGGAAGAGCGGCCGCGACCCTCCGGATCGGAGTTGTGTTTTGCCCCGAGGCGATGGATGGCGCAAGGGGGCATCCTGCTTCATGCTGCCCGAAACATGTGCGGCCCCGAACGCATGAGGCCTGAAACGCACGCGCCAAAACGGACGGGGCCGCCCGCAACGGACGGCCCTGGCGAACCGGTTGATACCCCTCGCGGCCCTTGCAGGCCCTGGAGCGGATGGCGTTCAGATCGAACGCGTGAATCCACTCTGACTTGTTGGCAAACCAGACAGGTTTTCCGATCAGATGATTCCATCTGATCGGAATTGGCTCTAGGCGTGGGCGGGGGATTTCGGCTTGCGGGCGTGATGCGCCTGGGTCGAGGGGCCATCATCCGAGGGACCCCTGCCGTAGATGCCGCCCTGCTTCTTCAACTCGTTCAGGCCCTGGAAATCGCGTGAGTCCTGCATGGACTGGGCCTGTTCCTTGGCCTGATCGATGATCCTCTGATTCTCCGGGCTGATCGGCTCCATTTCCTTGATGCCGCGGAACAGGAGTTCGGTCGCCGGGAAGGTGGAGCCGCGCGCCGTCTTCACATCGATGCTCTGCAGGCCGATGAAGTGGATCGGCGTGCTGCCCGTAACCTTGACCTCGCCCTTCTCGTCGAGGCTGACCACGCCGCCATTGCCGGTGTCGACGCTGTTTTCGCGGCCGCTTTCCTTGAGAAGCTTCGCCAGACCCTTGCGCTGCATGTCGTCACCATGGACCATGATGATGGGCAGGCTCTTGTCGGGGTCGATCAGGTCCAGCATCTCGTGCGTCTGGCCCTTGACGAAGCCGTCCTTCTGCTTCTGGGCTTCGGCCGCGGCGATCTCCTGCTGGCTCGGATGCCGCTTGCCGCCGACGCGGTGGTGGCCCGAATTGTAGATCTCGTGCTTCGAGGTCTCGGCGCGCTCGAACTGGACGCCCTGCTTCGTGACCCACTCTTCCAGTTCCCTGGCGCTCTGATCATTGCCCGGGATGATGCTCTGCGCCACGATCGCGCGGTCGGTATCGCCGTTGAACTGCTTGGTGCCCAGCTTGCCCATCACGGTGTCCTGGGTACCGGTGATCGGCCAGACGACGTCGCCGGGGCCGAAGGTGCCCTGGCTGACGCCCGCGTCGGGCAGGCTGTCCCTGAACTTGCCGCCGGGCTTCTGATAGCTGAACGAGCCGTCCTCGTTCTGTTGCACGCTCTTGGCATTGACGATCTTCAGATTGTCGAGCGTTTGTTGTTGTTTCTGATCGAGTTGGATGCCGTTCTTCTTCAGGCTGCGCTCGATCAGTTCCTTGAAATCATAGCCCTTCCGCTGCAGCACCGAGATGTTCTCGACCAGCGAGGTGCCTTCCAGCACCAGCCATTCGCGGTTGTTCAGAACCCCGGCGGCGGCCACGCTGGTGATGCGGCCGATATCACGGCTCATGATCCCGACGACGGGGCGCTTGTTTGGTTCATCGGCGATGCAGTCCGTCAGGCCGGCACGCACGGTCGATTCCTTGACCGTCACCGGGCTTGATGACGGCTTCGCCATGTTGGTCGATTCCATCAGGGCAACACGCGGGCGGTCCGGCGTTTCCTCGCCCCAGGCCTTCAGCCGCTTGCGGCTGTCGGGATGGCTGAAGATATCGGTCTCGTCCATCTTGAAGTCGCCGGTGTCGAGGATCTCCATCTCCGGCGTCTTGACGATCGTGGCCAGGGCCCCGGGGATCGAGTGCTCGACCGGGATGAACTCGACCTCGAAGCCGCCGATCTTGAAGGTGTCGAATTTCTTCGTGCCTTCGTCAAAGCTGATCGCGTGGCTGGTCGAGTACTTGTTCTTGCCGCCATCCTTGCGCCGCTTCAGGTTCTCGTGCTCGGTGACGATTTCGTCATCCGGCGCCTGCGCTTCGGCGACCGGCTGCTGGAGGAACGGGAGCGCGACGAGGCGGATGACGAGG
>CAZPBH010000161.1:0-1760 GCA_964584645.1 uncultured Rhodospirillales bacterium
AGGACACCGCCCTTTCACGGCGGCAACACGGGTTCGAATCCCGTAGGGGACGCCATTTCACCCGGTCCGCGCCAGCGGACGAAAAGATCCAGCGAATCTTTTCGAGGGTGAAATCCGAAGCGAAGCGGAGGCAGCCCGGTCCATCGACCGGCACCGGCGCATCCGGCACGCCATACGGGGTTGTCCCTCAGATGACCGACGCAATCCAGACCGTCCCGGCTGCGGCGCCGCCCCATCTGTCCGCCGATTCGCACGTGATCATCGTGGGGGGCGGGCAGGCCGGCGCCCAGGCTGCCATTTCCCTGCGCCAATACGGTTTTTCGGGTCGCCTGACGCTGATCGGTGCCGAGCCGGACCTGCCCTATCAGCGCCCGCCGCTTTCCAAGGATTATCTCAAGGGCATGATGGGCCTCGACCGGCTGCTGCTGCGGCCGGCCTCGTTCTGGGCGGATCAGGGGATCGACATTGTGGCCGGACGCCGGGTCGTCGCGCTTGAGCGCGAAGCGGGCCGGGTGATCCTCGAGACGGGCGAGGCTCTCGCCTATGATGCGCTGATCCTGGCCATGGGGGCCGAGCCGCGCCGATTGCCGGGGCAGCCCGAGAGCCTGCGTATCCTGACCCTGCGCGAGCGTGCCGATGCCGACCGGCTGCAGGCGTTGATGGCGGGGGGAAGCGGGCATCTGGCGGTGGTCGGTGGCGGCTATATCGGGCTTGAGGTGGCTGCGGCGGCGCGGGAATCTGGCCTCCAGGTCACGGTGCTGGAAAGCGCGCCGAGGCTGCTGGCGCGTGTCGCTGGGGCCGAGCTGGCGACATGGCTGGCCGGGCTGCATCGGGAGGCCGGGATCGACATCCGCGTCGATCAGCAGGTGGAACGCATCGAGGAGACGGATCAGGGGCTCACCCTGCACCTCGGCGACGGCACGAAGCTGGGTGCGGATGCGGTGCTGGTCGGGATTGGCGTGGTGCCGTGCGACAGCCTCGCGCGGGAGGCCGGCCTTGCCTGCGCCAACGGCATCATCGTGGATGCGCGCGGCATGACGAGCGACCCGGCCATCTTCGCGGTGGGCGATGTCGCCTGTCATCCCAACCCCTTCTTTGCGGATGAGGGTCTGATCCGACTGGAATCGGTTCATAATGCGACCGAGCAGCCCAAGGTTGCCGCCGCTGCGCTGTGCGGGCGCGATGAAACCTACGCCCAGGTGCCCTGGAACTGGTCGAACCAGCTGAGTGCGAAGATGCGCTTCGCCGGGCTGGCGCGCGGGCATGACGCCACGGTGGTGCGCGGCGACCCGCAAACGGGGAAATGGGCCCTGTACTATCTGCGCGAGGGACGGGTGATCGGCTGCGATGCGATCAACGCGGTCGCCGAATTCACCATCGCCCGCCAGCTGATCGAACGCCGCGCCGCGCCCGACCCGGCCGAGCTGGCCGACATGAGCCGGCCGATCAAGGAGATCGCAGCTCCCTTTCTGAGGGATCCGGCCTGAAGGCGGCCGTCATGTTCAGCCGCTCGCGATAGACCGGCACGCTCTCCAGCACGCGCTGGACGTAGTTCCGTGTCTCGCCGATCGGGATCAGCTCCATCCAGTCGAGCAGGTCGACCTCTCCGGTCCTCGGATCGCCAAAGGTCCTGAGCCAGCTGCGCACACGGCCCGGCCCGGCATTATAGGCGGCGAGCGCCAGCACGTAGGAACCATCATAGCGGTCGACCAGCCGCTGCAGATAGGCAGCACCGAGCGCGATGTTGATATCCGGATCGG
>CAZPBH010000161.1:1770-5440 GCA_964584645.1 uncultured Rhodospirillales bacterium
CCTCGAGGCCGAGGCTGCGGGCCATGGCCTGTGCGGTGGCCGGCATCAACTGCATCAGGCCGCGCGCGCCGGCTCCGGAGAGGGCATCGGCATCGAACAGGCTTTCCTGCCGGATCACCGCATGGATGAGGGCGCCTTCGGGCGCACTCGGGATGGGAAAGGGCAGAAGCGGGTAGGCGGTATCGAGTACAGCGATGTTCAGCCGTGCCGCACGCTTGGCCGTCCAGACGGCGAGGTCGGTCGCGCCGAGATCCAGCGCGAGGCTCGCCGTCAGGGTCTTCTCTGCCGGCGTGTCGGCCTCGGTGGCCAGCAGCCGCAGGAACGGTCCTGCCCGGTCGAGCCGTCCCGCAGCGGCGAGGGCGCGCACCACCCGGGCCCGGTCGTCGCGTTCGAAATCGGTACGGGCTTCCGGGGCGATGGCAGGGCCCGGCGGCACGATGATGGTGGCCGGAACCTCCAGCCGCTCGCCCGCGCGCTGACCGTAGAAGGTCGTGCGATGCACCGCAGCGCGCTCGTACCAGAGCTGGGCCTCGCCCTCGCGAAGCTCTTCGGCCGCCCTGCCCGCCCAATAAGCGGCACGAGACCGGCTGATGGGGGTGGATACACCTTCATGCAGGGTCGTGAAATGGCCCAGCGCCTCTTCCGGGCGCGCAAGGAACCGCAAGGCGAGCCAGCCGGCCAGCCATTCCGCCTCGGAAAAGGGCAGGCCCTCATTCTGGCCGTGGCTCGCGGCGAGGCGATAGGCGAGGTCCCACTCACGTTCCTCGAGCGCGCGGCGGATCAGGATGTGGCGCTCGCGCCACCATGAGGCGGGCGCGTCGATCACCGGCGGCGGATCGTTCAGCAGAAGCTCGGCCGCCCGGTCGTCGAGATCCTTGCGCCGCCGCCAGCGCACCCGTTCATAGATCAGGCCCGGATCGTCCTGCAGCGAAGCGGGCACGCGTGCGACCAGGCCGTCGACCCCGGGGTCCATCCGGCCAAGCGCGATACGCGCCCGGGCCAGCGCCGCGGGTCCCGAGGCGACCAGCGGGATCAGGCGGCCGGCCGCGGCATAACGCTCATCCCACAACAGACGGTCCAGCCGGGCCGCGTGATCTTCACGATCCAGCACCGGCTGGAAGCGGCGCCGATAATCTTCCTGTTCCCGGCCCGGGAGCCGCTCCTCCCGATAGAAGCGGCGGATTTCCGCGATGGCCTCGTCCTCGGCACCGCTGTCATAAAGGGCCGCGAGATAGCGAATGGCCCCGGCCGTGCTGCGCGGCGGATAGGCCCGGAACCAGGCGAGGGTCGGTCCGGTCGCAAGGTCGGCGGGCAAGGCGCGCTCGGCGCGGGCGATCAGCCCGTCATGGCCGGGCCAGTCGTCATGGGCCTCCACGAACCGCGCGATATCCTCGAACCGGGCCGGAAAGGCGGGCGCGCTCAACAGAGCCCAGCTTACGGCGCGGTTCAGCAGATCATGGCCGGCGCGCATGGCGATGGCGCGGGCGGTTTCCCATCGTTCCTGATCAAGGGCCGCGAAGGCGGAGGTCCACGGGTTCACCGTGACCGCAGCACCGGGCTTGCGTGAGGGCGCCGGGGGGCTCGAGGCCTCGGCCGGCAGGCTCCAGCTGGCCGCACCCAACCCCAGTCCCACAGCAAGGGCCAGCCATGCCATGCCAAGGCGGTGGTTGCGGGGTCGGGAGCGCGGCGCTAACCTCCGCGATCTTTTCAGCAGGATCGGTCGTTCAGCCATGTTTCGGGGTTCCATCCCTGCGCTCGTCACGCCGTTTCGCGATGGCGCCTTCGATGAGGCCGCCTTCACCGCCCTTGTCGAGCGGCAGATCGAGGCCGGCAGCGCTGCGCTCGTCCCGGTCGGCACGACGGGCGAATCGCCGACCCTGTCGCACGAGGAGCATCACCGGGTGGTCGAGCTTTGTGTGCGTGTGGCGGCGGGCCGGGTGCCGGTGATCGCCGGGACGGGCTCCAACGCCACCGCCGAGGCCATCGACCTGACCCGCCATGCCGAGGCCGCCGGTGCGGATGCCGCCCTTGTCGTCACACCCTATTACAACAAGCCCAGTCAGGAAGGATTGTTCCAGCATTTCAAAGCGATCCACGACGCGACCCGCATTCCGATCATACTCTACAACATCCCGGGCCGGTCGGTCATCGACCTGGATATCGCCACCACCGTGCGCCTTGCCGGGCTCCCCCGCATTGTCGGGATCAAGGATGCGACCGCAGATCTCGCGCGCCCCCTGCGCCTTCGCACCGCCCTGAGCGCCGCCCATGGGCCTGAGAGGGCCGACAGCTTTGCCCAGCTTTCCGGCGAGGACATCACGGTGGCTGCCTTTCTGGCGCAGGGCGGGGTGGGCTGCATCTCGGTCACGGCCAATGTGGCACCGGCCCCCTGTGCTGCCCTGCATGCGGCCTGGGCGCGCGGCGACATGGCCGAGCTTGCGCGGCTGCGCGACCTGCTGGCACCCCTGCACCATGCGCTGTTCATGGAGCCAAGCCCGGCCCCGGTAAAGCATGCTCTTGCCCGGCTCGGCCAGATGTCGGCCGAGGTTCGCGCGCCGCTCCTGCCGGTGGGTCCGGCCACGGCGGCGGCCGTCGATGCAGCGCTGGTGCATGCCGGGCTGCTCAGCGCAGCCGACGCCTGAGGAAACCCTTCCCATGGCCGCGAAGACCGCGGCGCGCATCCTGAACCGGCGGGCGCGCCATGATTACCACATCGACGAGACGCTGGAGGCCGGGATGATGCTGACCGGCACCGAGGTGAAGAGCCTGCGCGAAGGCAAGGGCTCGATCGTCGAGGCCTATGCCGGGCCGGCCGACGGGCAGCTCGTGCTGCTGAACGCCCATATTCCGCGCTATGGAAGTGCTGGCGCGCATCTTCAGCACGAAGAGAAGCGTGCCCGCAAGCTGCTGGTTCACGCGCGCGAACGCGACCGCCTGTTCGGGCTGATCCAGCGCGAGGGGGTCACCCTGATCCCGCTGGCGATCTACTTCAACAACCGAGGGATCGCGAAACTGGAGCTTGGACTTGCGCGCGGCAAGAAGAAGGCCGACAAGCGCGAGACCGAGAAGGCGCGCGACTGGGAACGCCAGAAACAGCGCCTGCTGCGTCACGGCGACTAGAGCAAATTCCGATCAGATGGAAACATCTGACCGGGTAATTTTTCAGGAATTACAGGCAGATAGAGAGGATTTGCGCGTTCGGTCCGACCGTGATCCGTTTCAGGCCGTCGGCACGCGCGCTGCGACTTCCTTGAAGACCTGGTGAAACATGGCCTCCGTCAGCCGGCCGGTGTTGGTGTTGTAGCGCGAGCAATGATAGCTGTCGAACAGTACCAGCCGGTCCAGCTCGTGCACCGCGCCATGGGCGAAGGGGAACCTCGACGGCTTGACGCCCATGACCCGCAGCACCGATTCATGCGCCACCCGTCCGAGCGCGACGGCCAGCCGCGGCCTCGGCGGGTTCAAAACCTCGCGCGCAAGGAAGGTCTGGCAGGTCTTCACCTCTGCTGACAGGGGCTTGTTTGCCGGCGGCACGCAGCGCACGGCATTGGTGATTCGTGTCCCGACGAGTTTCAGGCCGTCATCCGGCTGGGCCCCATAGCGCCCGGTGGCGAAACCGAATTTCAGCAATGTCGCATAGAGCAGGTCGCCGGCGAAATCCCCGGTGAAG
>CAZPBH010000162.1:0-5394 GCA_964584645.1 uncultured Rhodospirillales bacterium
CTGATCGGAAAATTTGTCTAGTTTGATAATAAGTTAGAGCGGATTCACGCGTTCAATCCGAACGCGATCCGCTCTAGTCCTTCTCCCCGCTCGCGGGCAACAGGGTATCGACCAGCCGGCGCCGCAGCACGTCATCGCTTGCCAGCACGCAGCTGATCCCTGCCACCGTCGTGACGGTCGCCAGCGGGTGCCGATCCAGCTGATCGTTCAGCTCGCCGATCAACGTCACGCCCAGCGGAGCCGGATCGGCGGCGGCGGCGGCAAGTCCGCCCTCGGCCCGGGCTGCACTCTCCTCAGCCTGCGCACCCGTGGCGGCGAGCGCGCGGCCTTTGGCCGGCTGCTCTTCTTTGGATGGCTGCGACCGGCTTTCCGCCACCGCCAGCACAACGGCCGCGAGCAGCACGAGAAACAGACCGGCAGCCGCAAAGGCAAGCTCGGGAATGAACCACCGCGAAAGCAGCACCCCTCCGGCATAGGCGAGCAGGCCCGCCGCCGGAATCACCAAGGCAATGGCGAAAAGCAGCGCCATGAGGCGGCGCTGCGTTTCGGCCAGCTGGTCGTTCAGACCTCCAAGCATCGGGGCTCAGCGGCGCAGCAGCGCGCCCACAAGCACCCCGGCACCCACGGCCACCGCCAGGCTCTCGCCCGGATGACGGCGGACCGTCTCGCGCGCGGCTTCGGTCTGGCGGGTGACGATCTCGCGCCCCCGGGCTGCCAGCTGGTTGCCCGTGTTCTGGGACAGCTCGGCGCTGTCATGGCCGATCTCGCTGATCTGGTCGCCAAGCTTGGCGATGTCCTTGCGCAGCGTGTCGAGGTCGTCGCGGATATCGACAACATTGCTCGCACGTTTGGGGCTCTGGGCCATGGTTTCCTCCTTTGGCGCTGTTTCGCATTGACGGAGGATCAACCGAGGTGGTGGCTGGAGGGTTCCCAACGGCCCCTCTTGCGCCCGGGTTTCCGGGATTCCTGTATTCAGTCCGCGGCTTCGGCCAGCGGTTCCAGCGCGTGCAGGGTGCGGGCCTCGCGCCGGCGTTGCTCGGCCTCGGCGAACAGGGCGAGGGCGGCGTCGGCGATCTCTTCGTCGAACAGCCGGCCGCGGCCCTGGCGCACCGCATCAAGGGCGGGGCCGAGGCCCAGCGAGGGCCGATAGGGGCGGTGGCTGCTCATCGCCTCGATGACATCGGCCACCGCGACGATCTGGGCTTCAGGCAGGATAGCTTCCTCACGCAGGCCATGGGGATAGCCCGTGCCGTCGAGGCGCTCATGATGCTGCAGGGCGATCAGCGGCAGTTCCGGCGGCAGCGCGATCCCGTCCAGGATCTCGTGACCGATTTCGGCATGGGAGCGGATGAGGGCCATCTCCGGCGCCGTCATCCGGCCGCTTTTGGCCAGCAACTCGCTCGGCATGCCGATCTTGCCGATATCGTGCAGCAGCGCGCCGCAGCGCACGATCTCCTGGCGTTCGGCCGCCATGCCCAGCTTGCCGGCGATCTCGCCCGCGATATCGGCGACCCGGCGCAGATGCTGGCCCGTATAGGGGTCGCGCACCTCGGCGACGCGGCACAGCATCTCGACCGTGCCGCGCAGCTGACGCAACTCGCCCAGCAGGGTCGGGGCGTCCTCGGCCACGCTGACGCAGGCAAAGCAATCGCCACCCATTGGTGCTGCGCGCAGGCGTAGCCGCCGAGCGGAGAAACCGGCCAGCCCGTCGATGTCGAACTCCCGCTCGATGCCAAAGGCGCACACCGCCGACAATTCGTTGATCAGCGCCGAGGCGCCGAGCCCCTCGGAAAGCTGGCGCAATGTCTTGCCCACCACATCGCCGGCCCGCGCCCGCCCAACAAGGCTGAGGGCCGCCGGATTGGCCTGCAGGATCTCGAAATCGTCCCAGTAGAAGTCGAGCCGGGCCACGGGGCGAAAGACCACCACGGCGCAGAAGGAGAGATTCAGGACGCGCTCCAGCAGCCCTGCCGCCTCGCCGCCCTCGATCGCCTGCAGGAACCCGCTTCCATCCGGCATGTCTGCCTCCCCCGCGCTCGTCAGCTGGAAGGAAAGCACAAAAACCATGAAAAAAACGATAAATGCCGTCTATCGTATCAGAACAATTTCGGCGTCGCGGGCCACAGGAATCAGCCAATTACAGCTCAAGGTTGAAAGAGCGCAAGAAAAACGGGAAAAGTTCGTGGAAAAATTTTGTTAACCTTACTTATTGGCCAGATAGTCGGTTAAGCTCTGTCTTTTCATCTCGAACAGGTCGGTCGTGCGCGCATACCAGCCCGCCCCGTGCATCCGGGCGATCAGGTCCATCGCCTCGGCGGCGATATGCAGCCGCTCGGGATTGGTCACGAGGTCGTCGCGGACGGTCATCTGGACGATCCGGCCCAGCACGATGGCGTGGCCGGGCCCGACAGGGATTTCCCGCTCCAGCCGGCATTCGAAGCTGGCCGGGCTCTCGGCCACCCGCGGCGGGGCGATCTTCGCCGAGGCGACCGGTGTCAGACCGGCTTCAGCCAGTTCGTCCTGCCCGGCCGGGAAGGCGACCGATGTGACGTTCATCGCCTCCGCCATCGCATGGCTCACCAGATTGACGGTGAACTCCCGTGTGGCACGGATATTGTCCGCGGTGTTCTTGGGTCGGCGCTCATGATCAAGCTGAACCATGATCGCCAGCAGCGGCGGCTCGGGCGCCACCCCCTGGAAATAGCTGAACGGGGCGGCGTTGGTGCGGCCCTGCGCGTCCTGGCTCACCACCAGCGCGATGGGCCGGGGCACGATGGTCGCCAGCATCAGCTTGTCGCGGGAGCGCGCATCCAGCGTCTCGAAGTCGAGGTCCATGGCCGGTCTCAGCGCCCCTTGAATTCGGGCACGCGCTTTTCGAGGAACGCCTGCATGCCCTCCTTGAGGTCTTCCGAGCGCAACAGCGGCAGCAGCTGCAGATAGACCCGCGCCACATGTTCGGGAAAGCTTTCCTCCAGCCCCGCCCGCATCATCCGCTTGGTCGCCTGGACCGCGAGGGGGGCGTTGGTCGCGATCTCGCGTGCCAGGTCCATGGCCGCGTCCTGGACCTGTTCGGGCGGGAGGATACGGTCCACCAGACCGAACTGGATACATTCCTCGGCCGTCATCGTGCGCCCAGTGAACAGGATCTCGGCCGCCTTCGACCAGCCCAGCAGGCGCGGCAGCACCCAGGTGCCACCCGATTCCGGCACCACGCCCCGCTTGGTGAAGGCCGCCGCCAGCTTGGCATCGCGGTTCATCACCCGGATGTCGCAGGCCATCGCCAGATCGAAGCCATAGCCGGCGGCCGAGCCGTTGAGCGCACAGATGATCGGCTTGTCGAGGCCATGCATCACCGCGGGCGGCGTCTCCCGCAGGTCGATATGGGTGGCGTGGGCCGCCCGGCTGCCGGTTGCACCCCGGCCTTCCTCGCGCGGGCCGGCCTGGGCCTCAAGCCCGGCACAGAAGAAGCCGCCCGAGCCGGTCAGCAGGATCACCCGGATCGAGGGCTCCTGACCTGCCTGCACGAACAGCTCCGTCAGCCCGTCCAGCATCTCGGCGGTGATGGTGTTGCGCTGGTCCGGCCGGTTCAGCCGGATGATGGCGATATGCCCCTCACGCGTGCCGACGACATCGGCCATGGGTCCCCCTGATCTTGGCTGTGGTCATGGGCGCGGGCATCACGCGCCCCGGAATGTCGGCTTGCGCTTCTGCAGGAAGGCCTCGACGCCCTCGCCGAAATCCTCGGTGTTGAAGGCGATGGCCTGCATCGCCTGCTCGAACTCGTGATAGAGCTCCAGCCCCTCGTCATGGCCGCGGCGCAGCAAGGTCTTGGTCATGTTGACCGAGAGCGGTGAGGCGGCAAGCTTCTCGGCCACGCTCACCACCTCATCCAGCAGGGTCGCGGTCGGGAAGATGCCCTGGACGAGCCCGATGCGCTCGGCCTCCTCGGCGGTGATGGTGCGGTTCAGGGTCAGGATTTCCATCGCCCGCTGATGGCCGACGGCCCGCGGCAGGGTGTAGCCGAGCCCGATATCCGGGATCGCGCCCACACCGGGAAAGCCGGCCTTGAAGATGGCCTCTGCGCTGGCGAAGATCATGTCGCCCAGCAGCGCGATGCCGAACCCGGCCCCGGCGGCTGCACCGTTGATCGCCGTCAGGCACAGCGTTTCCGAGGTCAGAAGCTGCGCCGACCAGTCGTGCACGCCCTTGATGCGCTGGCGCACGCCAGGGGCCGCCCGGTTCGACATCGACCGGATATCGCCGCCGGCGCAGAACGCCTTGCCCGTGCCGGTCAGGATCAGCACCCGGATCTCCGGATCGGCGATGGCCTTGGGGACCTCGCGCGCCAGCCCGTCGCGGATCGGGCCGGAAAGGGCGTTCATCGTTTCCGGATCGTCCATCCGCAGGATCAGGATGGGGCCGCGGCGGTCGCTCTCCACTCCCGGCATTGTTCAGCGTCCTCCCCTTATATGAACTCATCTTGTCGTGTTCTCGGCCGGTTACATGGCGCCACCCGCCGGCCGGGCCAAGCCATGCGGCCTGTCGCGGGCGCGCGGTGATGCCTACCTTAGGCAAGCGATGCCCTCCTCGCCCGCCCCGCCCCCGATCATCGGTTACAGCCTGACCCGCGGTCTGCGCCGGGCCGCGGCCGAGCGCCCCGACCATCCGGCCATCGCCAGTGATGAGGTCGGGCTCACCTATGCCGCCCTGGCCGGGCGCGTGGCCCGGCTGGCCGGCGTGATGCGCGGGCTGGGCCTCGGGCAAGGCGACCGGGCGGCGATGCTGGCCCTGTCGAGCCATCGCTATCTGGAGTTCTATTTCGCGCCGATCTGGGCCGGTGGGGTGATGGTGCCGCTCAACCATCGCCTTGCGGTGCCCGAGCTTCGGGCGATCCTGCAGGATTGCACGCCCAGGGTACTGGTCGTCGACCGCCATTTCGCAGCACTGGTGGCTGAGCTGGGCTTTGACGGGCCTGTCCTCCATGCCGAGGAGGGTGCAGCACCGGCCGGGCTGATCGCGTACGAGGCCGCGCTGGCCGACACCCCGCCGATCCCGGAGGCCGGCCGGGGCGATGGCGACCTCGCCTGCCTGTTCTATACCGGCGGCACGACGGGTCGTTCCAAGGGCGTGATGCTCAGCCACACCAACCTGCTGGCGAACGCCATGACGGCCCTGGCCAACCTGCATTTCGACCGGCATGTGCGCCATCTGCATGCCGGGCCGCTGTTTCATCTGGCGGCCGGGGCGCGCGTCTATACGACCACGCTGGTGGGCGGCACCCATATCGTCATCCCGCAATTCAGCGTCGAAGGGCTGCTGGATGCCGTGGAGACCCATCGGCCGACCCATGCGGTCTTTGTGGCGACCATGGTGCACCGGCTGCTCGGCGATCCG
>CAZPBH010000163.1:0-5377 GCA_964584645.1 uncultured Rhodospirillales bacterium
CGATCCCGGCCATCGCGGGCGGGATGCCCAGCGTCTGGGTCATGAAGAACAGCAGCAGCAGGGCAGGCGCGTCGCGGAAGATCTGCACCCCGGTCATGCCCATGCCATAGCCGGTGCACAGGACGTTGGAGAGGCGCCCGCCCGCGGCATCGGGAGCCCGGTCATCTGCGGCGGCAGCCTGCCCCTGGGGCGGCCGGGCGGTCCCGATCTCGGGGGAAATTTCGGTCATGCGTGAAGCCCTTTTTGTTGGGTCTCTTTAGAGGGCATCGCGCCCGCCCTGTGCAAGCGCGATATGCGGGTTACCCTCGCCTCGGAAAGGAAACAGGCCCTTCCCAGGGGCATATGTTCCTGTTATGTTCTCTCCATGACGCCAGCCCACCGCCTCATGATCCTGCAGGACCGCCTCAACCGGCTGGGGGCCTTGCTTGCCGTCGATGGGCTGGCCGGCCCGCGCACCCGGGCCGCGATGCAGATGGCGGCGGCACGGCTTGGCCTTCCGGGAGACATCACCGCCGAGGCACTGGCGCGCCGCCTGGAGACGGTGCCGGAGCCCGTGGCTGGCCTGCCGACGGCTGGTGTCGTCTATATCGCTCGCGCGGAGATCGGCAGCCGTGCGGCCTATGACAGGCTGGCAGCACGCCCGCACTGGCCGGGCGGGGCCAGCGGCATCACGCTCGGCATGGGCTGCGATCTGCGCTTTCTGAGCCCGACCGCCTTCCAGCGGCTCTGGGGACCGCATCTCGGCCGCGAGGCGCTGGCACGGCTTGCGCTCTGCCTTGGTCGACGAGGCTCGACCAGCGTGGCGGCCGCGCTGGCCGATATCCGCGTGCCCTATGCGGCGGCATGGGAGGTTCTGTGCACCCACACCCTGCCGCCGCGTGTGCGGGCCTGCCGGCGGCTGTTCCGGGGTTTTGACGATCTGCCCGACGGGGCCCGGACCGCCCTTGTCAGCCTCGTGGTCAACCGCGGAGCCGCCCTGGGTCAGGAGGGCGATGCGGGCCGGGCGGCCATGCGTGCGCTGGCCCGTGACCTCGATGAAGGCCGGGCCGGACCGGAACTCGCCCGTCATTTCGAGGCGATGATGAAGCTGTGGCCAGAGGTGCCGGGGCTGCAGCGGCGCCGGTTCGAGGAGGCTGCCCTCTGGCGCCTCGGCCCTTGGCGAGCGGCGCCGGTGGGCTTCAGCCCTCCTGCGGTGCCAGTTCCTGGCCGGAAGCCGCGGGCAGGGCCTTTTGTGGCGGGCGTGCCTGCACCATCGTCGGCCGCACCGTCGCCTCGACGACACGGCTGAGCTGGCCGAGCTCGGCAAGCGGCACCTTCTCGCTCTCGCAGATGATCGACAGGACCACATGTTCGTCGAGCCGCCGCAGCGCGCGGCGTGACTTGCGCGGCAGCGGAATTTTCGTCTCAAGGCAGTAAAGCGTGGCGGCCGCACTGATCTGCGCGTGATCGTAGACGAAGGACTTCACCCGCCCGTCATCCATGTCGAGCGTCAAGGTGACGGTCACATCATCCTCGCCCATCATGTCCATACGCTTCATGCCGCTCTGCGGCAGGGGCGCGCCGCGCACGCGCGCGAGCTTCGACAGTGCGACGAAAAGTTCCGCCTTCGAGAAGACGATATAGCGGGCCTCACTCGGCATCGGCTGGTGTGTCCCTTCATGGCGGTGCGGATCTCAACACTAGGGCGATGTGGTTACGATCACCTTACCGGGGACACGCCGTCAGGGTGCGGCCAGAACGCCCGTCTCCGCCAGCCGGCCGATATCGCCGCGCAGCTTCTCCAGATAGGCAGCACGATCCGGCCGTTGCACGGCGCCGTCGGCGATCAGGCCATTGGGGCGGGAGAGCTCCGTCCGCTCTGCTTCCGCCCGGAAGGCGGCCAGCGGGGTGCGCGCCAACAGATTGTGCATGCCTGCCCGTTGCCTTGTGGCGCGCAGACCGTCCAGATCCAGCGGCGAATGCGCCACGATGCTCTCCCCACCATGGGCCTCCGCGAGGACAGAGCCCTTGTAATCGACGATCTTGGACAGCCCGGTGGTCGATTCCGCCGGAATGGGGGTGCCGTCGATGGCGGCCGAATTCGCGGAGACGACATAGGCGAGATTCTCGATGGCGCGCGCCCTCTTGGCGATATCCTTCGGTGTCGCCATCACCGCACCGACCTCCGAGGTCGGATGGCAGAACACCTCCGCCCCGCGCAGCGCATGGGCGCGGGCGATCTCGGGATAGAGGATTTCCTCCGAGGCGATGGTCGCCAGCCTGCCAACAGGTGTCTCGGCGACCGGAAAGACGGCATCCAGCCCGTAGGTGTCGAGATAGGCATCCCAGACATCATAGGGGGTGGGCGTATACAGGCTGATCATCCGGCGATAGCGCAGCACCACCTCGCCCGAGGGCGCCCAGATGACATTGGCCTGGAAATAGAGGTCCGGGAAGGCCGGGTCGGTCTCATAGGCATTGAGGCACAGATAGATGTCGGCTGTCTGCGCGATCTCGGCCATCGCGTCATATTCGGGGCCCTTCTGGTCGAGTGCGGCCTTGGCCTTCCACTGGTCATAGGTCTCCCCCAGCGGAAAGCCGGTGAGGTGATATTCCGGCAACACCACCAGCTTCACCTCGGTGCCGTTGAAGGTGCGTACAAAGCCCTTGGCGGCCAGCACATTGGCGCGGGTGCGGGCGATGGAGGCCATCATCCGCTCGCGCGCGCTTTCGGGATTGCTGTCCTGATTGACCGCATCGCAGGCGATCTGCAAGGCCATTGCGGTCGGGCGGGCGGCACCTTGAGCAGCGCGGGGCAGCGCCGCCAGCGCGAAAGGCAGGCCGGCCAGCGTCGTCAGCGCGCCACGGCGGCTAGGGTGAGATGCAGTCATCGATGGAGCCTCATGATCTTCCAACAGTCATCATCAAATGGCCCTGCAAAGCGCGCCCGTCATCATCGCCCCTGCGACAACCCGCGCGATTGTCGGCGGATCCCTGCCCCCAATTTGTGCCGGCGTGAGGAGTTTCTTTGCCCATCTGCGCGCACGCATCGCCCCGGTCACGGCGGCGGTGCTGTTGGCCCTGACCCTGGTGCCAGCCGCACCCTGCGGGACGCTGGGCTCAGACAGCGCAGCCGGCGGCATCGAGATTTGCACCAGCTCCGGGCTGATCCTGATCGGCGGCGATCCGGCCCCGTCTGAGACCCATGACCATGACTGCCCAGGCTGCCTGGCCAAAACCCTGGCTGGCATGGCCCTCATCGTGGAACCGCCGCAGCCGGCCTGGCCGATGGCCACCGCCCGGGCGCTCTTTCCTGATGCTCTGGCTGGCACCAGCCTGGCCATCCGTGCCGGCCCGCTTGGTGCCCGCGCCCCGCCTCCGGTGATCTGAACCACCTCTTCATCCCCCGCCAGCTGAGCATGGCGGGTCTCATATCGTTCAGATTTGCCGAGAAAAACCACCCATGACCCGAAAGACGATTGCGCCACGCGGCCTGGCCGTGCTGGCCCCGCTGGCTTTGTGTACCTTGCTGCCCACCACTTCCCTGGCCCAAGGCTTGGGCACGCCTTTCCTCCTCGACCTGCGGCCCGAGCTGATCGAGGTCACCGCCCAGCGCCGTGACGGCTCCCTCAGCGCCCCCGGCATCGAAGACGCCCGCGCCACGTTGAGGCAGATCCCAGGCGCGATCGGCTTTGTCGAACCTGCTAGTTTCCTCGACCAATTCTCGCTGTCGATTGGCGACACCCTGGCCTTCACCCCGGGTGTGTTCGCCGACACCAGCGCCTTGCGGGAGAACCGAATCTCGATCCGCGGCTCCGGCCTGTCATCGACCTTTGAGCGGCGCGGGCTGACCCTGCTGCGCGACGGGATACCGATTACGAAGGCCAGCGGCTCGACCGAATTCCAGGAGGTCGACCCTCTGGCGATCCGCTATATCGAGGTGTTCAAAGGCGCCAACGGCCTGCGCTATGGCGCGACCTCGCTCGGCGGTGCGGTCAACATCGTCACCCCGACCGCGCGCACGGCCGAGGGGCGCGGCTTGGCCAGCCTGGAAGTTGGTAGCTTTGAGACGCTCCGCGCTCATGCGTCGGCTGGTCATGTGGGGGAGGGCTGGGATGTCTATGCCAGCGCCACCGGGCTGATGACCGATGGCTTTCGCGAACATTCCAGCGTCGACAGTGTTTATCTGTTCGCCAATACCGGCCTTGAGTTGGGGGAGACCGCCGAGACCCGGTTCTACCTGACGGCCCTGTCCGACAATATCGACCTGCCCGGCGGCTTGAGCCTGGAGGATGCGCTGGATGACCCGACCCGGGCGGCGCGTCCGGTAACCATCGGACCGTTCTTTCCGGGTGGGCCGGTCACCATGCTGGACCCCGGCCCCGTCGCCGATGACTGGGAGCGCGATCTGAACGTGCTGCGTCTGGCCAACCGCACGGTCATGCAGCTAGAGGGCTGGACGCTGGAAGGCGGGGCCTATGCGGCCTGGCGGCGGCTTTGGCACCCGATCACGCGCTTTGCCGGGGTGATCGATCAGGAAGAAAAGGAAATCGGCGGCTTTGCCCGTGCCGATGGCCGACTGGGTTCGGTGGATCTGGTCATGGGTGTGGAACTGCGCGCCGCCACGACCGATGCCAAAAGCTGGGAAAATCGCGGCGGCCAGCGCGGTGCCTTGCGCAGCAGCTCTGACCAGGATAGCGCGACACTCAACCTCTACGGCCAGGCCAGCTGGGATGTCACCGCGCGGTTGGCCCTGATCGCCGGCGCCCAATTCGCCTGGGCGGAGCGGGACTATACCGTGCAGCTTGGCAATGATGCCTCGACCCGGGAGCGTTTCGATCAGCTGAGCCCGCGCCTCGGCCTGCTCTACGAGCTAAGCGAGAACGCCCAGCTCTTCGCTAATTTGTCGCGCAGCTTCGAGCCGCCTACCTTCGCTGATCTGACCGGCGGCGGGGCCTTGGGCTTCAACCCGCTGGAGGCCCAAAGCGCCTGGACCGCCGAGATCGGCAGCCGCGGCCAGGCCGAGACCGATGGCCTGCGCCTCGCCTGGGATGTCGCTGCCTATCGTGCCTGGATCGAGGATGAGCTGATCGATTTTGGCGTGCCGGAGGCGAATGGCTTTCTGACCTTCACCGACAATGCTGAGGACACCCTCCATCAGGGCCTGGAACTGGGGCTGGATCTGGTGCCGCGCCTGGGCGGGCTGGAGCGGGCGGGCCTTACGCTTGTCCTGCGGCAGGTCTACACGCTGAACGATTTCCGCTTCGAGGACGATGCGATCTTCGGCGACAACGATCTCGCCGGTGTGCCGCCGCATGTCTACACCGCTGAACTGCGCCTTGATGCCGAGGCTGGCTGGTATGGCGGGGTCAATCTGCGCCGCAACCCTGACGGCCCC
>CAZPBH010000164.1:0-5367 GCA_964584645.1 uncultured Rhodospirillales bacterium
CTCGGCGACGGCACCACCTTGCGCTCGCGGGTCCTGAAGGCGATCGAGGAGACGAACTTCGTCCCCGCGGCGGGCCGCAATCGCCTCAAGGGCATGATCGAGCACCGGCCGGACTGGGTGGTCTCGCGCCAGCGCGCCTGGGGCGTTCCCATCACGGTCTTCGTCCACCGCGAGAGCGGCGAGGTCCTGCGGGACGAGGCCGTCAACGCCCGCATCGCCGACGCGTTCGAGGCCGAGGGCGCCGACGCCTGGTTCGCCGCGGACGCCGCCGAGCGCTTCCTCGCCCCCGCCCACGACCCCGCCGCCTACGAGAAGGTCGACGACATTCTCGACGTGTGGTTCGATTCAGGCAGCACCCACGCCTTCGTGCTGGAGAGCCGGCCGGACCTCAAGTGGCCCGCCGACGTCTACCTCGAAGGCTCCGACCAGCACCGCGGCTGGTTCCAGTCCTCGATCCTGGAGAGCTGCGGCACCCGCGGCCGCGCGCCCTACGACACCGTCGTCACCCACGGCTTCACGATGGCCGAGGACGGGCGCAAAATGTCGAAGTCGCTCGGCAACCAGGTCTTCCCGCAGGAGGTCATCGACCAGTACGGCGCCGACATCCTGCGCCTGTGGGTCGCCACGCAAGACTACACGGACGACCAGAGGATCGGAAAGGAGATCCTCAAGGGCGTCGCCGACTCCTACCGCAAGCTGCGCAACACCATCCGCTGGATGCTGGGCACCCTCCACCACGACGACGGGAGCGCGCTCGACGCGCAGGCGATGCCGGAGCTGGAGCGCCTCATGCTCCACCGCCTCGCCGTCCTCGACGAGGAGGTGCGGGCCGCCTACCGGGCCTACGACTACGGCCACGTCGCCCACACGCTGATGACGTTCGCGAACGTGGAACTGTCGGCCTTCTACTTCGACATCCGCAAGGACGCGCTCTACTGCGACGCGCCGTCCAGCGACCGCCGCAGGCAGTCCCTCGCCGTGGTGCGCACCCTGTTCGACGCGCTCGTGACCTGGATGGCGCCGCTCCTGCCCTTCACCATGGAGGAGGCGTGGACCGAGCGCGGCAACGCCCGCTCGGTCCATCTGGAGACCTTCGCCGCCATCGACCCGGCGTGGAGGGACGATGCGCTGGCAGAGCGCTGGGAGCGAGGGCTGGCCCAGGAACTGACGGTCGAACTGCCCGCCTCCACCCCGGTCGAGGAGGTCGAGCAGATTGTGCAGCGCCTGCGCGCCCGCGATGACGTCCTGCTGGCCGAGCCCTTCGCCGGGGCGAAGCTGGCCGAGCTTGTGCAGCCCTGGCTTGGGCCCGACCTTGATGTCACCGCCTTTCCGCTGCCCGTCCTGATCGGCCTGACGGTCAGCGAGCAGGCCGATCCGACGGCGCTGGCGGCAGAGCTGGACATCATCTCCCCTGAAGCGCGGCTCGAAACACATGGCGCCTGGCGCGCCGAACTTGGCCGGCTGGCCGATTCGCTGCGCTGGGTTGCGTGGGTGACCGGGCTGGCGGTCGTTCTCGTCGGCGCCAGCGCCACCGCCATTGCGGGCGTGGCCCGGCTGCAGGCCAACCGGCAACTCGTCACCCTGCTGCGTGATCTGGGCGCCAGTGATTCGGCCATTGCCCGGCCGCTAGAACATTCGAGCGCCACGCTCGCCCTGATCGGTGCGAGCTGTGCGGTCCTGGCGGCGCTTGCGACCTTTGTCGCCGTGGGCAGCGTCGCGGGGGCGGCCCGGACGGCTCTTCTGCCGCGATTCGCCTTCTCGGCCGGTCCGCTGATCGGGCTGATCGCGCTGGCCCCGGCGGCCGGGCTGACAGCCCTTCTTGCAACCCGGATCGCGGTGCGCCGGCTGCTGGAGCGGCTGGCATGAGCCCGATCTTCGCCCGCAAGCCCCGCCGGCGGCCCTGGCGCCGCTTCGCCGTCACCGGCGCCCTGCTGCTGACCGCCTGGCTGGGCGGCTTTCTGTGGTTTCGGGCAAGCCTGCAGGACACGCTCCCGGCACCGATCGATGCCATCGATCCGCTTGCGGCCAGCCTCGAGGCACCGGGGGAAGGAGGCGGCAAAGCGAACGGCACCCAAGCCCCGGGCCCGGTTACGGAGGCCATCGTCGTGCTGACAGGCGGGGCCGGCCGGATCGAGGCGGGGCTCGACCTGCTGGCCGCAGGGGCGGCCGAGCAGATGCTGATCAGCGGAGTCTATCACGGCATCGAGGTGCGCCAGCTGCTGCGTCTTGCCGAGGAACAGGCCGACGAACTGGCCTGCTGCGTCGAACTCGGCTATGAGGCGGAGAATACCCGCGGCAATGCAGCCGAGGCCGCCCGATGGATGGCCGACCGGCGCTTCACCAGCATGCGGCTGGTCACCGCGGATTATCACATGCCCCGTGCCCTGCTTGAGTTCCGCCACGCGATGCCCGACCTGCTCATCGTCCCTCACCCCGTTGCCACGAACGGACACCCGACGCGCCAGCCCGGCCTGCTGATGCGCGAATACAGCAAGCTGATCGTGACCGCCTTCAGGACAGGCGCCCAGCGGCTCGGGTCGGCCGTCAGTGCCGCGCTCGGCCGGACCCGCTGATGCGCCGGCTGCGCGCCCTGATCTTCGAGATCGCGTTCCTCGCCTGGCATGTCGTCTGGCCGACCCTGATGCTGCTGACCCTGGCCTTCCCGCCGCGCCGGATGCAGGCTTTTGCCATCCGCCCCTTCCTGCGGGTCGTGGCCTGGATGGAGCGCACCCTGCTCGGCATCACGCTGAGGATCGAGGGGCGCGAGCATCTGCCTGAGGGCCCCTTCATCCTCGCCAGCAAGCACCAGTCGACCTTCGAGACCTACAAGCTGCATCTGCTGTTCGACCTGCCCGCCGTGATCCTGAAGCGCGAGCTGATGCGAATCCCGATCTGGGGCTGGTTCGCAAGCCGGCTGCAGATGGTGCCCATCGACCGGTCGAAAGGCAGCGAAGCCATGGGTCTGATGCTGGCGGCAGCGCGGAAGGCGGCGCAGGATGGCCGCGTGCTGGTGATCTATCCGCAGGGAACCCGGGTGCACACCGATGCCCGCATGCCCTACAAGTTCGGGGTGGCCCGGATCTATGAGGCGCTCGACCTGCCGGTGGTACCGATGGCGCTGAATTCGGGTTTCTTCTGGCCGCGCAAGGCGCTGGTGAAGAACCCCGGCGAGGTCGTCTTTCGCTTTCTGCCGCCGATCCCGCCGGGGCTGGGCGGGCGGGCCATGTTGAGCACGCTGGAAGAGGTGCTGGAGCGCGAAAGCCAGGCGCTGGCGCCGCCGGAAGCCCTGGGTTCAGCCGCTGCGGCGGCGCTCGACGATCCGGGCCAGGGCCTCGAGGCCGGGATCATGGACCGCCGCTGAGCGGAGATGGGCCAGCGTGCTGGCGAAATAGTCGAGATTGGTCCCGCGACCGCCTTCCGCACTCAGGAGGATGTCGGCCACCGCCTCCGGCTCTTCATGCGGGCAGTAATCGGGGCTGTCATGGCGGACCGTGAAGGTCAGGGCCGCCACCGGCCCCAGCGCTGTGGCCACCGGCCGCAAGATGGGCCGATAGACCGGGGTGATCAGCTCACGCGCCCAGAGGGCGTCGACCGCAGACGAGATCGCATCGGCCGGCAGTGCCAGAACCTGCCCCTCGCAGCTGCCCCCGCGGTCGAGCCCGAGCACGAGCCCCGGCGCCTTCGGCGTGCCGCGATAATGGACCGAGCGAATGCAGAAACGGCGATGAAAACCGGCAAGCCGCGCCTTCATGCGGGCCAGCAGCGGCAACTCGGGACGCCACATCAGCGAGCCATAGGCGAAGACCCATAACCGCCGGGCGGTTTTCATGCGGCGGCGCAGATATTCCGTGCGGGCGCGATAGAGGCTCATGAGCCATCCGAGAGAAGGGTTGCCTCAAGGTGGGAGGCGCGGTCATATCGCGCTTGACCCTCGCGGGCTCAACCCCGCCGACCCTCATCTGGCCGAGTTCCACGCCCATGCGTCGTCGCCTTGTTGCCGTCCTTCTGCTCGTGCTCGTGATCGCCCTTGGTATCCACGCCCTGCTGTGGAACATGGCCGCCGATGCGGTGCGCACGGGCCTGGAGGACTGGGTGGCCGAGCTGGAAGCGGCCGGCGGTTCGGCACGCGCGGAAGCGGTCCGCCTTGGCGGCTACCCGACCCGCCTGGCCCTCGACGCCCATGCGCTTGAGGTGACCCTGCCCGATGGCACCCGCCTGCTGGCCCCACGCGGGCGGGCCGAGGCTGAGGTTCATGACTGGCGTCGTATCATCCTCGACCTGCCGCATGAATCGACCGTTCTCCTGGGCGGCGGACTGGCAGCAGCCGCGCGCGCCGAGAAGGCCGGTGGCACGATCCTGCTGGATGAGGCCAACCGGGTAGAGACCGTGTCGATCACGCTTGCCGGGCTGATGCTGAGCGCCGAGGCGGGCGCAACCGACGGGCTCGCCATCGCCGAGGCCGAGCTTCTGATCACCCCGCTGCCGACAAATGAAGAGGGGCTCGAGACAACACGGCTGACACTCGACCTTCGGGACCTGAAGCCGGTGGGCGGACAGGCAGAACTGGCCGGTCCGCTCGACCGTCTTGTTGACCGGATCGAGCTTGTCGCCGATCAGATCGGGGTCCTGCCCGCCGAGGCGACGGCCCCGGCGCTGACCCGCTGGCGCGATGAAGGCGGCCGGATCGAGCTCACCAATCTCGCGGTCAGCTGGGACCCGCTCAGGCTGGAGGCCTCGGGGGATATTGCGCTGGATGACGAGCTGCAGCCCGCCGCCGGCCTGACCGCGCGGCTCAGCGGCTATAACGCAGCCCTCGACACGCTGGTCGCCGAAGGGGTGATCACCGGCGACGCCGCAACCACCACCCGGCTGGTGCTGAACCTGATGGCGCGGCCCGACCCGGAAAGCGGTGATCTGGTGATCGAATCGCCGCTGATCGTCGCCAATGGCCGCCTCTCGCTGGGCGGGGTCGATTTTGCGGAAATACCAAAGCTCGACTGGGCCGAAGGGACGACCCCCTGATCAGCCGCCCGGCCGCCTGGGCGGGGTTTCCTGACCGGCCTCGATCACACCGCGGCGGATCTCGCGGGTCTCGCGGAACCGCTTTTCCAGCACCTCGCCCTCCCCCCAGCGGATCGCCCGCTGCAGGGCCGTCAGGTCTTCCGAGAAACGCTGAAGGACGTCGAGGATCGCTTCCCGATTGTCGAGGAAGATATCGCGCCACATGATCGGGTCGGAGGCAGCGATCCGGGTGAAATCCCTGAAACCGCTGGCCGAATAGGTGATCACCTCCTCGCGCAGATGAGCCTCCAGATCGGTCGCCGTACCGACGATGGTGTATGCGATCAGATGCGGGAGGTGGGAGGT
>CAZPBH010000165.1:0-5334 GCA_964584645.1 uncultured Rhodospirillales bacterium
GGCGGTGTGCGACTGCATCAGAAGCGTGCCGTCGGCCGCGCGCACCAGATAGGTGAAGAACTCTTCATGCTCGCTGATCGGGGCGAGCCGCTGCCCGCTGCCTCCGGGGTCGCGATTGATGATCTCCGTCACGGCGAGCGGCAGCAGGCGCTGCGCGCGGCCTTCCCGCCGACCGATCAGGCCCGCGCCGAGGTGCGCGCGCTGGTCGAGCAGAGCCTCGCCGCCATGGAAGCCAACGGGGTGACCGTCCTGCGCCCGAGCGAGGCTGAACGAGCGCGCTGGAAGGAAGAAGCCGCCCCGGCACGCGCCCGGATCATCGAGGCCGTGGGCGGCGAGGCGGCGAGCCTGCTGACGGCGATCGAAACCGCGAAGGCGGCTTTCCGGGAGAAATGAGAAAGGGGCGCAGGGATACCCCAGCACCCCTCACGAGACTGATCTTCCTGACGGATCAGAAGCGGTAGCCGAGCTCCAGCCCATAGGTGGCAGGGGCACCCTTGGTCACGAAGTTGAACGCCCCGATGAAGGGGTTGATCAGCACCACGCCGTCGGCGTTGTACTCTTCGTCAAAGATGTTCCGGCCGAAGAAGGTCAGCGACCAGTTCTCGTCCTCCACGCCGAGGCGCAGATTGACGAGATCGACCGGATCGCGCTGCGTGCCCGGGGTGTTGAGCGTGTCGAACCACATCTCGCCCTCGCGGGTGTAGTCGATCCGCCCGACGAAATCGATCCGGTCGGTCAAGGGTGCAATGTACTGGGCGCCAAGGGCCAGAGTGTAGTCGGCCGTATAGGGCATGTCGTTGCCGACCGACTGCGGGTCCTCGGCATTGGCCTGGATCTCGCTGTCGATCCAGCCGAAGCTGCCGAAGACCTCGAGCCCCTGCGTCAGGCCGGCCGAGGCCTCGGCCTCGAAACCCCAGATCTCGACCTCGTCGATGATCGAGATGACCCGGGCGAGGCTCAGCGGGAAGAACTGGAAGTAATGGGCGTCCTCGACCTCGGTGTAGAAGCCGGCCGCATTGAACCGCACCCGGTTGTCGAGGAACTGCGATTTCAGCCCGAGCTCATAGGAGCGCGAGGTCTCCTTGTCGAACTCGTCCTGCACGGTCGTGTTCACGAGCTGGTCGACCGTGATGATCGCCTGACGCGACCCGAGCGGGTTGAAGCCGCCTGAACGGAAGCCTTCGCCATAGGAGGCGTAGACGCTCACCTCCTCGGTGACATTCCAGCGCGCGGCCAGAATCGGCTGCAAATCCTCGAAGGTCTGTTCGCGCACGAGGCCGAGCGAGTTCGGATTGCCCGAAAGCGAGGCAGGCACGAGGTTGGTGTTCTCCCGGTCCTCGTAATCCCAGCGCAGGGCGGCCGAGAGCTCGATGGAATCGGTCACGTCATAGGAGAGCTGGCCGAACACCGCATAGGCCTGGTTGTCGTTCGAGGACCAGAGCAGGGTGGCGGTCGGGTTCAGGCTGGTCGGCCCGTTGATCGGGTTGCGCACGATCAGGCCATTGCCGGTATCGATGCCGTTATTGCCCAGCACATCGCGGTCGATATTCGCGAAATAGGCCCCGACCAGATAGCGAAGCCGGTTCTCGCCCGGGCTGGTCAGGCGGATTTCGGCCGACCAGTCCTCCTGATTGCGCTCCTGATACTGGGTGCCGTCACGCGGGGTCGGGCCATAGCCCTCGAACAGGCTCGGATCGGTGAAGAAATCGCCCGGCGCCGGCGGGGGCGGGATGATCCCGAACAGCGCCAGATCGGCCGCCCCCTCGCCGCCCAGGCTTTCTTCCAGCAGGTTGTAGGCCAGCGTGCCGGTTACCGTGCCGATCTGCGTTTCCCAATCCACCCGTGCCGAGATTTCACGTCGGGTCTGCTCGTTGAACGAGCGCACATTGCCGACGAACGGGACCGAAGTATCGTTGATGTCGACCCCGGTCTCGAAGCCGGGGGTGCCCTGCACCTGAGCGTTGAAGTTGATGGCATGGCCGTCGATCTCGCCCGCCCCGGCACGGATGTCGATCTCGACCGTCTCGCTTGGCTGCAGCACGAACCGGCCCCGGATCTGGGTTTCCTCGAACGGGTCCTCGGGCTCCTCCAGCGTCAGGTTCCGGTAATAGCCATCGCGATTGGTATGGCTGACGGTCAGCCGCGCGAAGGCCAGATCCTCCACCACCGGGAAGGACACGAAGCCGGAGCCCGAGATCTCCTCGCCCTCGAATTCATAGGAAAGCTCGGCCTCCGCCTCGACCTCGTTGCCCGGCTTCTTCGTGTTGACCAGGATGGCCCCGCCGATGGCGTTCCGGCCGTAGATCGCGCCCTGCGGGCCCTTGATGACCTCGATCTGTTCGATGTCGATCAGCTCGGCGTTGAAGGCGTTGGGGTTGGGCACCAGCACGCCGTCGACGACATAGGCGAAGGGCGGCTCGGTATCGCGGGGCTGGATGATGCCGCGGATATGGACCTGGCTCTCGCCCACATTGGTCGTCTGGATGAAGCTGACATTGGGGGTCAGCGCGATGAAGTCTTGCGGCCGTTCGATGCCGGCCCGGCGGATGGTCTCTGCGTCGAAGGCGGTCACCGCCACCGGCACATCCTGCAGCGATTCCTCACGCCGGCGCGAGGTCACCACGATCTCCTCGATCGCGAAACCGGGGGTGGAAGACTGGGCCCGGGCTTCAGGTGCTGGAGCCGTCAGGGTGACCACACCAGCCAGAGCACTCGTGACCAGAAGCGAGGACCGGCGAAGGGACGGGGCGAGCATGGGGCAAGGCTCCTTGGCAGGGGCAGATAACAGGGGACGGGCCAGCGGCAAGCCGCACCACGCCAAGTAGAGCGATTTTTGCGCTGCGTCATGCCCGAAGGCTATGCCCCCGGCCAGTTGCCGCCCTGCTGTGGCACCCGGGCCACAGATGCCTGCACCCCGGCTTTCCGCTGGACGGCACAGGCCCTCCTCGCCCATAACGCGCCCTGCCATGAGCGATGCCGCGATTCCCCGATCTTCCGCCCTGCCCACCTCTCCAACGCCCGGCACACCCCGGCTTGCCGTGATCGGGCTCGGCTATGTCGGTCTGCCGGTGGCGCTGGCCTTTGCCGAGGCGGGCCTGCCAACGCTGGGTTTCGATATCGACCCGACGCGCGTGGCCGAGCTGCAGGGGGGCCTTGACCGGACCCGGGAAATCGCACCCGACAGGCTGGCGCGCGCGGGCCTGAGGTGCAGCGCCGATCCGGCCGATCTCGACCGGGCGGATCACTTCATCATCACCGTACCCACCCCGATCACCGGAACACGGCGTCCCGATCTCTCGGCCGTCGAGGCGGCAGCGCGGACCGTGGGGGCTGCCCTGCGTCCGGGGGGGCTGGTGGTTGTGGAATCGACCCTTTACCCGGGCGCGGTGCGCGAGGCGATCCTGCCGATACTCGAGCGTGAATCGGGGCTGGCTCTCGGCGATTTCGCGCTTGGCTATTCACCCGAGCGGATCAACCCCGGCGATACGGCCCACCCCTTTCACGCCATCGCCAAGGTAGTCAGCGGTCATGACGAGGCGGCCTGCGCGCGGGTCGCTGCGCTCTATGCCCGGGTCGTGCAGGCCGGGATCCATCAGGCCCCTTCCATCGAGGCGGCCGAGGCCGCCAAGGTGATCGAGAACACCCAGCGCGATCTGAACATCGCCCTGATGAACGAGCTGGCGCTGATCTGCCACCGGATCGGGCTGGATACCCATGATGTGCTGGCGGCGGCACGCACCAAATGGAATTTCCTGCCCTTCGTGCCCGGCCTGGTCGGCGGCCACTGTATCGGGGTCGATCCCTATTATCTGACCCACCGCGCCGAACAGGTTGGCTATCACCCGGAGGTCATCCTGGCCGGGCGCCGGGTGAATGACGCGATGGGCGCCTTCGTGGCGGGCGAGACCGTCAAGCGGCTGCTGGCGCGCGGGCATGGGCCGGGCACGAGGGTCACCGTCCTCGGGGCCACCTTCAAGGAAGATGTGCCGGACATCCGCAACGCCCGCGTGTTCGACCTGGTGGACGAGCTGGAGCGTTTCGGCATGGCCGTTCAGCTGGCCGACCCGATCGCCGATGGCGGCGAGATCAAGCGGCTGACGGGCCGCACCGCACTGGCCATCGAGGCGCTGGCGCCGGCCGCCGCCGTCGTGCTGGCCGTACCCCATGCCACCTTCATGGCCGAGGGCTGGACGCTGATGACCCGGCTGCTGGAGGGTGGAACCGGGCTGGCGGTGGATGTGAAGGCAAGGCTGGAGCGCAGCCAGCGCCCCGAGGGGATCGAACTCTGGCGGCTTTGAGGCCGCGAGCTATCAGCGTTCCTGACGGTTCAGAAAGACCAGCCTCTCGAACAGGTGGACATCCTGTTCGTTCTTCAGCAGCGCCCCGTAAAGCGGCGGGAGAACGGACTTCGCATCGGATTTGCGCAGCGTCTCCGCCGGAATGTCCTCCACCAGCAGGAGCTTCAGCCAGTCGAGCAATTCGGAGGTCGAGGGCTTTTTCTTCAGCCCCGGCAGATCGCGCAGGTCGAAGAAGAGGGTCAGCGCCTCGCGCAGCAGATCGGATTTCAGATTGGGAAAGTGGACCTCGACAATCCGCTCCATCGTCTCCCGGTCGGGAAACTGGATGAAGTGAAAGAAGCAGCGGCGCAGAAAGGCGTCGGGCAGCTCCTTTTCATTGTTGGAGGTGATCATCACGATGGGACGTTTCGCGGCCCTGACGCTCTGTCCCGTCTCGTAGACAAAGAACTCCATCCGGTCGAGCTCGAGCAGCAGATCGTTGGGGAATTCGATATCCGCCTTGTCGATCTCGTCGATCAGCAGAACGGGCGCCGGCTCGGTCTCGAACGCTTCCCAGAGCTTGCCCCTGTTGATGTAGTTGGCGATGTCCTGGACCTTCGGGTCGCCGAGCTGACCGTCGCGCAGGCGCCGCACGGCGTCATATTCATAGAGCCCGTGCTGGGCCTTGGTCGTCGACTTCACATGCCATTCGATCAGCGGCCGGCCAAGCGCGGCGGCCACCTCGCGCGCCAGCACCGTCTTGCCGGTGCCCGGCTCGCCCTTGATGAGCAGCGGCCGCTCCAGGGCGATGGTGGCGTTGACGGCCGCCATCAGATCCGGGGTGGCGACATAGCTGCTGGTGCCCTCGAAACGCATCACTAGGGGGTGCTCCCTGTTGTCTTCCGCCTCTGGGATCAGGCGGCTTCGGCGAGGGTCGCGGCCATCGCCTGCTCCACCGCCCCGATGGCCGTCTCGGCCTTGTCACCGTCGGGCCCGCCAGCCTGGGCCATGTCAGGCCGTCCCCCGCCACCCTTGCCGCCCAGGGCAGCACTCGCCA
>CAZPBH010000166.1:0-1378 GCA_964584645.1 uncultured Rhodospirillales bacterium
ACCAGCGCTTTCTCGACGGCCTTGCCGACGGGGCACCGCTCGACCTTTCGGGCCTGGCGACACCGGGCGTTGATCTCGCCGGGCTGCGACTGGACGACAGCCATTGGCAGCATGTCGATCTCGCCGGCGCGAGCCTGCGGGGGGCGAGCCTCGACCGGGCGACGCTGGTCGAGGTGGAGCTGAGCGGCGCCGATCTGCAGGAGGCCCTCCTGATCAAGGCCGTGATCCGGGCCTGTGCCCTGCGCGATGCCAGGCTTCAGGGTGCGAAGCTCGCCCGGGCGCATCTGATCGACGTCGCGGCCGAGGGTGCCGATTTCCGGGGTGCCGGGCTGGCGGGCACGCTCTTCACAAGGTGCAACCTCTCCGGCGCGCGGTTCGATGCCCTCGATACCGGGCCTGGCGGGCCGGTCTTCCGCGACTGCGTGGGCGCTCCGGGCTGACGTCCCGTCCTGCACCCCGGCTTGCACGTTGCCCGGCGGGTCAGCTCATTCGGCCGAGGCGGCGCGCAGGACCGGGTCCGCCTGCTCGGCCACCAGCACGGGCGCCCCGTCGGGCACCGGCTCGGCCTGAAGCGCTGCGTCCAGTCTGCGCGCGCGCTCTGTAGGAAGGA
Organism: uncultured Rhodospirillales bacterium; assembly: GCA_964584645.1. Taxonomy (GTDB): domain Bacteria; phylum Pseudomonadota; class Alphaproteobacteria; order CAZPBH01; family CAZPBH01; genus CAZPBH01. Next base: position 611 of record CAZPBH010000166.1, read on the forward strand.
TCATGTGCACGCTCGTCCCGACATCGGGCACGCTGTCGATCTCCAGCCGGCCGCCATGCAGCGCCAGCCAGTGCCGCACCAGCGGCAGGCCGAGGCCGGAGCCCAGCATGCGCGGATCGCTGGCCCCGCGCACCTGCCCGAAAGGCTGCATGACCAGCGGGATGTCGGCGGCCGCGATCCCGATGCCGGTATCGTGCACCGCCAGCGACCAGCCCTCTTCCGCCTCGCTCATCGTGATGCGAACGGTGCCACCGGGCGGGGTGAACTTGACCGCGTTGCTCAGGAGATGGGTCAGCATCTGCAGGAGAAGCCGCCGGTCGGCATAGATCTCGTAAGCCTCGAGCCGGGGCGGCTCCAGCGTCAGGTTGCGTTCTTCCATCCGGGCCGAGACAAGGCGCACAGCACTGGAGACGATGGGCGCCAGGCGCTCCCAGCCATCGCGCAGGTCCATGGCCCCGGTCTCGATCCGCGCGGTTTCCAGAACATCGTTGATGATCTCCAGCAGCTGCGAGCCGGAATTGAAGATATCGCCCGCATAATCGGCATAGGCGGAGGTGCCGATCGGCCCGCTCGACTGGTCGCGGATGAGCTGGGAAAAGCCGATGATGCTGTTCAGCGGGGTCCGCAGCACATGGCTCATATTGGCCAGGAAATCGGTCTTGGCCTGATTGGCCATCTCGGCGGTCCGGCGCGCCTCGCCCAGCCTGCGGGCCAGCTCGGCCGTCTGCAGCCGCAGCCGGATGTTGTCGACCAGCGAGCGATGGTAGA
>CAZPBH010000166.1:1388-5279 GCA_964584645.1 uncultured Rhodospirillales bacterium
CGCATAGACGATCACCAGCCCGCAGAACAGCGCCGTCAACAGGCCCAGCCCCCAGCTCTGCGGCCCGCCCTGCTGCACATAGCCGACCACAAGGCCGAGGCCCGCAGGCAGGACAAAGGCCAGCAGCGCCGGCATGTAGGCCCCGTTGGCCGGGATCGAGGCGATCATCATGCCGCACACGGCCAGGCCCAGAAACAGCGCGCTGACCGGATCTCCCGGCACAAGGAAACTGAGCCCGGCCAGCCCGTAGGCGGCACCGGAGGCCGCCGCGGTCAGGCCATAGATGCGTGCATGTTCGATGGCCTGCCGGTCGTCCAGCGGGGACCTGTCGACGGCCTGCAGGATGATCACGCGCAAGCCGAAGACGAGCAGGCTCAGCCCGGCGAAAATCGCCAGCATCAGGGGCGGGGCGCTGGTATAGCTGACGCCGGCCACGATGATCGCGTGCGCAAGCGCGGCATAGAGCGTGAACTGGCTGGTGCGCAGGAAGAACCGTGCGAGCTCGGCCCGGACGCTGATATCGTCCATGGAGCTGGCCACGAGGTCATCGACGCCGCGTGTTTCCGGCGCTGCCCCGCGACCATCCGCCTTGTCGGTGCCTACCCCATCGCCCATGCCATCCCCATCGCCGGGCCCCAATCCCGGGCGTGACCGGCCCCCCAAGGCCTGTGCGCCACGCACCCCACCCTTCAAGGGTTACGGCAAAGACGCAATGGGCGCAAGCGGCCATCGCGCGCCGGCCGGGGCTGTCTCCCGTCCCGTGGGGGCGTGCCATGCAGGCAGCCTCCCTTGGCCGGCGCGCACCGAGGGCGCACTTCGGGACTCATCCGCCGCTCGATCCTGCTGCCTGAACGGACACACGCCGCTTGTACATCTCGACCCGCGGGTCCGCCCCCGCCATGAGCTTCGACGAGGTGCTGCTGACCGGGCTGGCCCCGGATGGCGGCCTGTTCGTGCCTGCAGCCTGGCCGCGGCTGTCGGCAACCGACCAGCACGATCTTTCCGGGCGTTCCTATGCCGAGATCGCCACCGAGATCATCGGGCGGTTCGTCGATGAAGGCCCGCTGACCGAACGCCTGCCCGCCCTGATCGACCAGACCTATCGCATCTTCGATCATCAGGCGGTGGCGCCGCTGGTGCAGGTCGGCCCCAATCTGTGGCTGATGGAGCTGTTTCACGGCCCCACCCTGGCCTTCAAGGATGTGGCGCTGCAGCTGCTGGGCCGGCTGTTCGATGCCGAGCTGACCGCCCAGGGCCGGCGGATGACAATCATCGGCGCGACCTCGGGCGATACCGGCTCGGCCGCGATCGAGGCCTGCCGCGACAGCGCCAGCCTCGACATCTTCATCCTCTATCCCAAGGGGCGGCCGAGCGAGGTGCAGCGCCGGCAGATGACCACGGTCGACAGCCCCAATGTCCACGCCATCGCCATCGACGGGGATTTCGACGACTGCCAGAAGCTGGTCAAGGCGATGTTCGCCGATCAGGGCATGGCCCGCCAGCTCGGCCTGTCGGCGGTGAACTCGATCAACTGGGCGCGTATCGCCGGGCAGATGGTCTATTACGTCACCGCGGCGCTCGCGCTGGGGGCGCCGGAGCGGGCGATCGCCTTCACCGTGCCCACCGGCAATTTCGGCAATGTCTATGCCGCCTTCGCCGCGCGCCGGATGGGCTTGCCGATTGCCCGGCTGGGTGTCGCCAGCAACCGCAACGATATTTTGACCCGCTTCCTCGAAAGCGGCACCATGCAGCGAGAAACCGTGAGCCCAACCCTGTCGCCGAGCATGGACATCCAGGTCTCCTCCAATTTCGAGCGCTTCCTGTTCGAGCTCTTCGACCGCGATGGCGAGGAAACCGCCGCGGCGATGGAGCATTTCGCGCAGGAGGGCTCGTTCGGCGTCACGGGCGAAAGCCTCGAGACCACGCGCGCGATCTTCACCGGGGGCCGGGTCGATGATGACGAGACACTGGACGAGATCGCCCGCACCCATGGCGAGACAGGGATGCTGATCGACCCGCACACGGCCGTCGGCCTGCGCGTTGCCCGGCGCCTCGCGACCAGCGGGGAGATCGACCCGACCACCCCGCAGGTGGCGCTTGCCTGCGCCCATGCCGCGAAGTTTCCCGAGGCGGTGAAGCGCGCGACCGGCCGACACCCCGAACTGCCGGAACGGCTGGGCGATCTGCTCGACCGGCCCGAGCGCCATGTCACGCTGGCGGCAGATCTGAACGCGGTGAAGGCGTTCATCCGGGCCCGCGCCCGGGGCCGGCCAGCCCGGCAACGCATGAGGGAGGGACAAGCATGACGCCCGGGCGCCTGACCCAGCTGACACGGCTCGACAACGGCCTGCGTGTGGCGACGGAGAGCATTCCGGGCATCGCCACCGCCTCGGTCGGCCTGTGGGTTGGCGCCGGCGCACGCTATGAAACGGCGGAGGTGAACGGTGTTGCGCACCTGCTGGAGCACATGCTCTTCAAGGGCACACCACGCCGGGATGCCCGGCGCATCGCCGTCGAGATCGAGGATGTGGGCGGCCAGCTGAACGCCTATACCGGCCGCGAGACCACCGCCTATTACGCCCGTGTGCTGGCCGAGGATGCACCGCTGGCGATCGACATGATCGCCGACATGGTCAGCCATGCCACCATGGACGAGACCGAGCTGGCGCGCGAACGCAAGGTGGTGATCCAGGAGATCGGCCAGGTCGCCGACACGCCCGACGACATCATCTTCGACCATTTCCAGCAGACCGCCTATCCCGACCAGCCGCTGGGCCGGCCGGTGCTGGGCACGCTGGAGACCGTCGGCGGGCTCGGCCGCACGGCCCTGTTCGACTATCGCGACCGCCATTACGCGCCTGAGAACGCGATCCTGATCGCCACCGGCGCGGTCGATCACGACCGGATCGTCGAGCTGGCCCGCGCCCATCTGGGCGACCTGCCCCGCCCCGGCATCGCCCCGCCCGCCCCGGCTGCGCGCTATGCCGGCGGCACCTACCGCGAGGAACAGGACCTCGAACAGCTGCACCTCGTGCTGGGCTTCGAGGGCGTCAGCTTCACCGACCCGGCCTATTACGCCATGAACGTCTATTCGACGCTGATCGGCGGCGGGATGTCCTCGCGGCTGTTCCAGGAGATCCGGGAGAACCGGGGGCTGGTCTATTCCATCCACAGCTTCGCCGCGCCCTATGCCGATGGTGGCCTGTTCGGCGTCTATGCCGGTACGGGTGAGGAGGAGGTGAGGGAGCTGGTGCCGGTGCTGTGCGACGAGCTGATGGCCTCGACGGCGAAGCTGGAGCCGGGCGAGCTGGAGCGCGCCAAGGCGCAGCTGAAGGCGGCGCTGCTGATGTCGATGGAAAATCCCTCTGGCCGGGCCGAGCAGCTGGGCCAGCAGATCCTGCTGTTCGGCCATCCGCTGGCACCGGAGGACATCATCGCCCATGTCGAGGCGGTGAACGAGGATGCGGTGCGCGACGTCGCCATCCGCATGCTGACCTCGCCCCCGACAATCGCGGCGATGGGGCCGCTGGGCGCGCTTGAGAGCGATGAGGCGATCCGCCAGCGGCTGCGGCGCTGAACGGGGTCGATCGAGCGAGCCATGGCCCTGCGGTTCACCCTCTCCCAGAATGATCATTTCCCCTCGGTACGGCTCACCGACGGGCATGTCGCGCTGCGTCCTCCAACGCTGGACGATGCCCAGCCCTGGATTGATCTGCGCAGCGCCAGCCGCAGCTTTCTGGAGCCCTGGGAGCCTCTCTGGCGCGCGGATTCGCTGACCCGGGCCGCCTTTGCCCGGCGCCTGCGCCGTCAGATCGCCGACTGGCGCAATGATGTGAGCTACAGCTTCCTGCTGTTCCGCGAGCAGGACGAACATCTGCTGGGCGGCATCAC
>CAZPBH010000167.1:0-5267 GCA_964584645.1 uncultured Rhodospirillales bacterium
CTCGTGGGGGGAAGGGGGGGAAGTCGGAAGCTGCCGGGGCCGGTGGATGCGGTGAGGGCGTCAGCCGCCCACCGCACCAGCCGTGGTCGTGGCGTTCAGACCACCTGAAGAAGAGCCTTCCTTGGCCTCCGACTTGCGCAGGGCGATCATGAAGATCAGCAGGCCGAAGATGGCCTTGGCGGCGATGTCGGCGATCGAATAGCCCACCTGCACGGTGGTGACGGCGGCACCTCCCGTCAGCCCGATCATCGGGAAGGTGAACACGATCGGATAGAACAGCCAGATGACGACGGTCAGGTTGCGCGCAGCCTTGACCAGCCCGCGCGCATTCTCGGGCTGCTCGTTGATCGACTGGGAAAGCCCGACGAACAGCTCATACAGGATGTAGAGGAACGGAATCATCGACAGGCCCCACCAGAGCCATCTGGTCCCGGCATCGGCGCTGATCTCGCCCGGATATCCCAGCGCAATCATGATCGCCGCCGCGACACCGAGCCGGATGGCGCGGCCAACGGTCTGCGCCCGGGTCAACTGCATGACGAGGACGAGCTCAAGCAGCAGAAGCGGCACCGTCAGCAACCAGTCGACATAGCGATAGGCCTCATTGAACGGCTTGCCCGAGGGCACGATGCCGCCGGCCTCGGTAAAGGTGTAGGCCGCTTCCCAGGACAGGAAGATCTGGAAATAATGGTAGGCGGCAATGAAGGTTACCAACCCGGTGATCGTGATTGTCGGCCTGAGCGCGGCCACAACCTGATCCCGGTTCATCCAGAAAAAGATGGTTGAAGCGGCAAAGACGGCAAAGGTGAACGAAAAGGCATTATAGACGAGGTTGTATTGGCCCGCCGAAATCGTTGAAAAATCCATGGTGCCCTCACTCTCGGTTTTGTTTGGGAGTAACTCTAATTGAGACTCGCAACGCGCTCTGCAAGTTCGGGTTCCGACGCGCAGAACAGAAATGTCTGAATGGGCCCGGCGGGGCTGACCCTTTCCCGGAACGGCCGACCCCCCTATCTCCCGTGCATGGCTCTGCACTCGATCACCGTGCCCCAATGGGGCTTCTCGATGGAAAGCGGCAAGGTCGTCGCCTGGCACAGGCAGGAGGGCGATGTGATCGCCTCAGGCGACGAGGTGCTGGACGTCGAATCCTCCAAGATCGCCAATGTCGTCGAGGCTCATGTGGCGGGCACGCTCCGCCGCATCGTCGCCAGCGAGGGCGAGGAATTGCCTGTTGGCGCGCTGCTCGCGGTCCTTACCGATGCCGATGAGGACGAGGCGGCCATCGACGCCTTCGTGACCGAGTTCCAGGAGCGCTTCGAGAAGGAAGCGGTCGAAGGCGGGGCTGCCAAGGTCGAGCCGGTGACCGAGCAGGTCGGCGGCCGTCCGATCCGCTATCTGAGCGTGGGCGAGGGCGAGGGCCTGCCCGTCGTGCTGATCCACGGCTATGGCGGCGATCTCGACAATTTCCTGTTCAACACGCCGGCCCTGGCCGCCGCCCGGAGGGTCGTGGCGCTCGACCTCCCCGGCCATGGCGGCAGTGTGAAGGATGTCGGCGATGGCAACCTGAAGACGCTGGGCGCTGCCGTGACCGATCTGATGGACCATCTCGGCCTCGACCGCGCCCACCTCGTCGGGCATTCGATGGGCGGCGGCATTGCCCTGCTGCTGGCCCTGAAGCATCCCGACCGGGTGGCGAGTGTCACGACACTCAACGGCGCCGCCTACGGCAAGCCCGTGAACATGGACTATGTGCGCGGCTTCGCCGAGGCCCAGCGTCGCAAGGACCTCAAGCCCGTGGCCCAAATGCTGTTCGCCAATGAGGACCTCGTGACGCGCGACATGCTCGACGACATGCTGCGCTACAAGCGCCTCGATGGGGTGGAGGCCGCTCTGGGGGCGATGACGGAGGCCTTTGAAGGCGCCAATCCCGAAGGGCTGCGGAACAGTCTCGGCGAGCTCTCGATGCCGGTGCTGGGTATCTGGGGCGAGGAGGATCAGGTGATCCCGCTGCCCGATTTCGACAGCCTGCCCGGCACCATCCGGATCGAGCGCGTGGGCGAGGCCGGGCACATGCCGCACATGGAAGCCGCCGCGAAGGTCAACGACCTCATCAGCGCGCATCTGGAGGCGCATGATAGCTGAACCGGCGGCCAGATAAATCTGCTCCACCAAATCCGCTCAACCAATCAATCGATCCAAGGGAGGACAAAAACCATGAGCGCATCCGCCAATCCGAAGATTTCCGAGTTCCTTGGCGCCCCGCGGGGCATGCTGATCGGTCAGGACTGGGTCCAGGCCGCCAGCGGCCAGACCTTCGATGTCTACAATCCGGCTGATGGCGAGGTGATCGCGCGCGTTGCCGCCGGCGACAAGGCCGATGTCGACAAGGCCGTGCAGGCCGCGCGCGCCATGTTTCCGAAATGGTCGTCGATTGCCCCTGCCGGCCGCGCACGGATGCTGTGGAAGCTGGCCGATCTGATCGAGGCCCATGCCGAGGAGCTGGCCGAGCTGGAGACGCTCGATAACGGCAAGCCCTTCATGCAGGCCAAGATGGGCGACATTCCTGCGGCGGCGGAGAGCTTTCGCTATTACGCCGGCTGGTGCACCAAGATCCATGGCGTGACCAGCGAGCCCAGCCGGTTCGGCGGCGAATACCACGCCTACAGCCTGAAGCAGCCGGTCGGGGTCGCCGGGCTGATCGTGCCGTGGAACTTCCCGCTTCTGATGGCTTCATGGAAGGTGGCGCCGGCCCTGGCGGCGGGTTGCACGGCGATCCTTAAGCCAGCCGAACAGACGCCGCTGACCGCCCTCAAGCTGGGCGAGCTGGCGCTGGAGGCCGGGATCCCGCCCGGTGTCCTGAACATCGTCACCGGCCTGGGTCACACCGCCGGGGCGGCGATGGCAGCGCATGACGGGATCGACAAGATCGCCTTCACCGGCTCGACCGAGACGGGCAAGAAGATCGTCCAGGCGGCGACAGGCAACCTGAAGAAGGTCAGCCTCGAACTTGGCGGCAAATCGCCGAACATCGTGCTGGCCGACGCGAATATGGAGACCGCGATCCCGGGTGCTGCGATGAGCGTCTTCTACAATGCCGGTCAGGTCTGTGTTGCCGGCACCCGCCTGTTCATCGAGCGCAAGGCGTTCGACAATGTCATGGCCGGGATCGAGCAGGTGGCAAAGTCGATCAAGGTCGGGCCCGGCCTGGCCGAGGGCACCCAGATGGGCCCGCTGGTCAGCCAGGAACAGTTCGACCGCGTGACCTCCTATATCGAAAGCGGCAAGGCCCAGGGGGCCAGCGTCGCCTTTGGCGGCGAGCGGGTCGGCGAGCGGGGCTATTTCGTGGCGCCCACCATCATGGTGAACACCACCCCCGACATGCGCATCCAGAAGGAAGAGATCTTCGGCCCGGTCGCGACCGCCACCCCGGTCGATGACATCGACGAGATCGCAGCCCAGGCCAATGATAGCATCTTCGGGCTCGCGGCCTATGTCTGGACCAACAATCTCTCGGCCGCGCATCGGCTGGCCAAGCGGCTGGAGACGGGCTCGGTCTGGATCAACACCCAGCTTGGCATGGATCTCTCGCTGCCCTTTGGTGGCTGGAAGCAATCCGGCTGGGGCCGCGAGAACGGGATCGACGGGATCAACCTCTATCTCGAGACCAAGAGCGTGAACATCCAGCTCGCCTGACGGGAGGGCTGCGGTGATACCAGCGGCACGGCCCCGTGTTGCTGGTATCCTTTGCGGGTTGTCTCCCCAACTGGCCTAAATTAACCTCCACCCGAGTGGGAACGCCGGGTGGGGGCTCGCCGATGAATCCAAGGGTCTTCTGGTTTACAGCCTGGTCGGGGGCGGCCTTAAGTCTGTTGCCGGGTCTGACAGAAGCGTCGGAGCCACGGTTGATCATGCGCTTCAAGATTCCAGGGCTGGAAAGCTTTGCGGCGCCTGGCTCAGCAGAGGGTTCACTTGCCTTGGCGAGCCGCCTCGAGGCGCTGGAGACGGATTACGGCACCTGCGCCAGCGACAATCTGACGGATACAGCCATCACGGAACTGAACGCCGACCTTGGCTCGTGGAGCACTGAAGACGGGTTCTTTGGGGACAAGGTGCCGCTTGGCGCGAGAGATGGCTCGACCGTCGAGGGTGATGGATGGTGCGATAGCTCCATCGACCGTGTAGAGGCAGCCGACCAATACGGCCCCCCTCACGACCTTTCCGAAACAGGCTTGCCGCCGGCGATTTCCACGCTGGATCAGGTTATATCCCTTGATCTGGGGGGAACAGGCCTGACCGAATCAGTGGATCTGACTCCCCTGGCCGGCATGGAGGGCCTCGTTTTTCTGAATATCTGGAATAATGAGCTGGGCAATACCACAGACCTCGAGCCCATCGGTGCCATACCCAAGCTCTTCGAGGTCATTTTCGATAATAACAGTTTTGGTCCGGGTGCCGACTTCTCAGTTCTTGGGGGGTCGACCACTCTGACCTTGGTCAGTTTAAGCGATAACGAATTGGGGCCTGCACCTGATCTCTCCTTTGCGGCTGATCTTCCGGAGCTTAACCGCTTTTATCTCAGCCGAACCGGTCTTGGTCCGTCGGTTGATCTGTCGCCCATAGGCGTCGCTGAGAAGATGATTTTTCTAAACATTGATGGCAACAATCTGGATGCGACAACAGATTTTACTTGGCTGACGTCTCTGACGAACATGGATGCGCTTCGTTTAAACGAAAACAATTTCGTCGAACGTCCCGGGGAAGAAGATGCTCCGGGTCTGTGTGCGGCGGTCAAGTATCTGGCGCGTAATCATGCCTTGCGCGAGTTCTGGGATCGTAACCAGGCTTCCGGCGCCAATGATAACGGGCTATGCCAATGGGGAGGGGACTACGGCAATCTTAACCCCGGGTTCCACGGAACGGGCGACAGCTGAGGCTGGTCGCCGTCGGTCCTGATCCAACGCGCTCCGGCAAGGCACCCCTCACCCGGATCCAATCAGAGACGCGTTGGAACTGCTGTCGCCTCACACATGGTAGGTCAGCGCCGGTGCCGGCGCTTCCATGGGGGCAGCCTCAAGGGCCTCGCGGATCTTCGCCGCCAGAACGTCGCGCTGAAAGGGTTTGCTGACCAGCAGATGCCCGGCCCCAACCCCGCCCTCGCGCAGGGTCACGGCCTCGGCATAGCCGGAGGTGAACAGCACGCGCAGGCCGGGTGAGAGACGATGGGCGGCCTTGGCAAGGGCCGCGCCGTCCAGCCCGCCCGGCATCAC
>CAZPBH010000168.1:0-4791 GCA_964584645.1 uncultured Rhodospirillales bacterium
GGCGGCACTGTCGGACTTGGTATAGGCCCGGATATCGCCGCCGCTGGTCACATCGGCGATCAGCATGGAGGCCGGGCCGTCGCCGCGGACCTGAAGGGTGAAGACGCCGTCGAATTTCAGCATGTCGGCGAGCAGGGCCGCGATGGTGATGGCATCGCCGACCAGATGGGCCACAGGTTCGGAATAGGCATGCCGGCTCAGGATGTCGTCGAGCACCGGCCCGAGGCGCACGACCCGGCCACGCAGATGGCTCCGGTCGAGCAGAAAGGGCTGCACGATGTCCAGGTCTTCCGCGCTTTCCATCACGCCCCCAATGCGCTTCAGGTCACTCTTCTCGCGGCCCGGCCCCGGCTTGTCCGGACCCGCCCCTTCTGATGTAGGGCGGCGGCTACAGGTTGCGCACCGCCAGACACCAGTCGAGCACGGCTTTCTGAACATGTAACCGATTCTCGGCCTGATCCCACACCGCCGATTGGGGGCCGTCGATCACCGCATCGACCACTTCCTCTCCCCTGTGGGCCGGCAGGCAATGCAGGAAGATCGCGCGCGGATCGGCCAGCGCCATCAGCTCGGGCGTCACCTGATAGCGGGCGAAAGCCTCGCGCCGGGCGGTCTCGTCGCTCTGGCCCATGGAGACCCAGGTATCCGTCATCACCACATGGGCGGCGCGCACGGCCTCCTCGGGGGAGGTGACGATCTCCACGGACGCGCCGAGCGCGCGGGCGGTCTCCACCCGGGCCGGGTCGGGCCGATAGCCCTCGGGCGCGGCGATCCGGAGTTTCACCGGCAGAAGGGCGGCCGCCTCGAGCCAGCTGTTGAGGACATTGTTGCCATCCCCGATCCAGCTGACGACACGGCCTTCAAGCGTGCCAAGGCGCTGCTCGACCGTCCGCAGATCCGCCAGAACCTGACAGGGATGGGAGAGGTTGGTCAGCCCGTTGATGACGGGCACGGTGGCGTTGGCTGCAAGTTCCGCCATCTTGCCGGCATCGTCGGTGCGCAACATCAGCACATCGCAATAGCGCGACAGGACCCGGGCGGTATCCGCGATGGTCTCGCCCCGCCCAAGCTGCAGGTCCTGGCCCGAAAGGACGAGCGCCCGCCCGCCCAGATGCTCCATCGCGACCTGGAAGGATACACGGGTGCGGGTCGAGGGCCGCTCGAAGATCATCGCCAGGATACGATCCTCAAGCAGCGGCGCCCGCGCCAGCCCGCGATCCTCGGCGAAGGCCCGGCCGCGATCCAGAAAACCGCGGAGCTGTTCGCGCGAAAGATCGGCGATGTCGAGAAAATGGCGCGGTGCCGCCATCAGGCCGGCTCCCCTGCCCGTTCGCGGCAGACACGGTCAAGGATGTCGAGCGCATCGGTGATTTCCCGCTCCGCGATGATGAGCGGCGGCAGCAGCCGGATGGTATTCTCGGCCGCCGGCACCGTCAGCAGCCCGGCGGCGCGCAGGGCTGCAACCGCCTCGGCCACCGGCCAGCGCTCGTGCAGGCGTACCCCGAGCATCAGCCCCGTACCCCTGATTTCGGCGATGAGCTCATGATAATCGTTGGCCAGCATGTCCAGCCGTGCGCGCAGGAGCGCGCCCACCCGTCGAACCTCATCCAGGAAGCCCGGCGCCAGCACGACCTCCAGCACCGCGCCGGCAACGGCCATGGCGAGCGGGTTGCCGCCGAAGGTCGTGCCATGGGTCCCCGGGGTCATGCCGCGTGCGGCCTCGGATGTCGCCAGAATGGCGCCCACCGGGAAGCCCCCGCCGAGACCCTTGGCGATGCACATCACATCGGGCGTCACACCGGCGGCCTCATGAGCGAAGAGATGGCCCGTCCGGCCGATGCCGGTCTGCACCTCGTCGAAGAACAGCAGCAGGCCGAACTCATCGGCAGCCGCGCGCAGCCCCTGCAGATAATCCAGCGCCGCCGGCCGGATCCCGCCCTCGCCAAGGATGGGCTCGACCGCGATCCCGGCCGTGTGGGGGCCGATGGCATCGCGCAGGGCGTTCAGATTGCCGAAGGGAACGCGGTCGAACCCGTCGAGGAGCGGGGCGAAGCCATCGATCAGCTTGCCCCCGCCGGCGGCCGAGATCGCCGCCATCGTGCGCCCGTGAAAGGCCCCTTCCACCGTGATGAGCCGGTTCCGTTCGGGCTGCCCCCTTGCCGCGAAATGACGGCGGATCAGCTTCAGCCCGCCCTCCCAGGCCTCCGCACCCGAATTGCAGAAGAACACGCGCTCGGCGAAGCTGTGCGTGACCAGAATTTCGGCCACCTGCTCCTGCCCCGGCACGCGGTAGAGGTTGGAGACATGCCAGAGCCGGGCCGCCTGATCCTGCAGCGCCGCCACGAGACGCGGATGGCTGTGACCCAGCGCGTTGACGGCGATACCGGAGCCGAAATCCAGCCAGGCCCGTCCCGCCTCGTCATAAAGCCACGCCCCCTCGCCGCGCACGAAGGCCAGATCGGCGCGGGCATAGACGGGCATCAGGGCCGAAGAGGCGGCGGTCATTTCAGCCATGGAACGGGGGGCTTGATATCCGGAAAGCCGGGATGATTAGGGGGTAGGGCCGGCGGGGTCAACTCTCACGGCACATCCGCGCGCGCCGGTCAGCTGCGAAGGCGGTAGCCCGTCCGGATCATGGTGAAGGCAAGAGCCGCCAGCGCCAGTGTCGTGCCCACCACCATGGCCAGCGAGAACAGGGTGCCGCTCTGGCTCACCCCGAGGAAGCTCGTGCGGATGCCGTCGATGGCGTGATGCACCGGATTGGCCAGCATCAGCGGGCGCGCCCATGCCGGCAGCGCCTCCAGCGGGGCAAAGACGCCGGAGAGAAAGATCAGGGGCATCAGGGCGAAGCTGAAGGCGGCCGACAGATGATCCCATTTCGTCACCCAGATACCGATAACGATGCCCAGCACGCCCATCATCATCGAGCCCGCCACGGCAAAGACCGGCAACGCCCAGATCATCGCGGTGGGCATGGCCTGGCCGGTCGCCAGCGGCACGAGCACGAACCCGGCTGCGGTGATGATGCTGCCGTTGACGAGGGCCGAGCTGGCCGCCGACATGGCGTAGGCGAGGGTCATCTCCGCCGGTCCAAGCGGCGCCATCAGGACGTCCTGGATCGAGGTCTCGACCTTCTCATAGGCGATGGCGAAGCTCGTCGTCTGGGCGGCGTCCATCAGGAAGCCCAAGGCTATCAGCCCGGGCATGAGGAACAGCAGCACCTGCTGTCCTTCGGCCGTGTTGCGGTCGGGCCCGAGGGCGAAGGCGAAAACCGTGAAATAGAGAGAATAGGTCAGCAATTCGCCAATCGAAAAGACGAGCCAGACCTTCTTGCTCTTGGACACCTCACGGGCATAAAGACCCCACATGGCGGCCCAGTAAAAACCCCGCACAGCGCGGACGCGCCCCAGGGCCGGGGCGGCCGGGGTGTGGCCCAGCGGTCCTTCCATCTGGCGGCTCAGCTTTTCAGCTTGTAGCCGCTGGCCAGCATCCGCAGGCACAGGATCCACAATGCGATGTTGCACAGGGCCACGACCCCGACGCCGAGCCAGACGGTCCCGTCGGAATGGCCGATGAAGCCATAGCGAAAGCCATCGATGATGTAGAAGATCGGGTTCGCATCGGCGATGAAGCGCCATTCCTCCGGCAGCCGCTCGACCGAATAGAAGGTGCCGGAGAGGAAGGTCAGCGGCATCACCGCGAAATTCTGCACCGCCGCGATATGGTCGAACTTGTCGGCCCAGATGCCCCCGATGATGCCGATCAGGGCCAGCAGCATCGAACCCATGATCGCATGATAGAAGACCAGCGCCACGTTATGCACGCCCAGCCCGGCGAACCAGACCAGCACGATCCAGGTGGACAGACCGACCACCAGACCGCGCGCCACGCCACCCGCGACCCAGCCAAGCGCCAGCTCGAAATGCGACAGCGGCGGCATCAGAACATCGACGATGTTGCCCTGCACCTTGCCGATGACGACCGAGGACGAGGTGTTGGCGAAAGCATTCTGGATCATGCCCATCATGATCAGCCCGGGTGCCAGAAACTCCAGAAACGGGACACCGCCCGACTGCCGCACCACACCGCCCAGCGCCAGCGAGAACACCGCAAAGAACAGAAGCGAGGTCACCATCGGCGCGAACACGGTCTGCATGCCGACCTTGATGAAGCGCTGGATTTCCTTTTCCGTCAGCGTGCGCAGGCCGACCCAGTTGATCGCACCGATCGCGCGCGGGCGCGGACAGGCTGGCACCGCCCGCGCGGCAGCGTCAGCCCCGGCACCGGAATCGGCCCCCGAATCGCTCACCGAATCGCTCACCGAATCGGCCGCGGGCGTCGCTTCCATTGCATCCTGGGTGATCGAACTGGCCATGAGTGAAGCGTCCTGATCCTGACGGCATGGGCGCAAGGCTTGTTCCGCGCCACACTCGTCAGCTAGGCAGGCGGATGGCAAAAACCAACCGAGGCAAATCGGGACCCCGCCCTGCAGTGCAGAAGGGACAAGGCGGGCCAAGGCGGCTGAAGCCGGTCACGGAAGCGCTGCTGCGCAACAAGGCGGCCGATTATCTCAAGCGGTTCGATTCCTCCGAGGCCGGTCTGCGCGCGGTTCTGGAACGCCGGGTCCTGCGCGGGCGGCTGCAAGACCCGGACTCGACGGCCCCTGAAGAGGAAATCTCGGCCTGGATCGACGCCATCATCGCCCATGAGCGCGACCTGGGGCAGGCGGCGGAGCAACCGTTCGGCACCGTGCTGATCACCAGCATCTCCGCCAAGGCCGGATGTCTGCGC
>CAZPBH010000168.1:4801-5265 GCA_964584645.1 uncultured Rhodospirillales bacterium
ATCATCGCCCATTTCCAACGCCTGGGGGCGCTCGACGATGCCGGCTATGCCGAGCGCAAGGCGCGTGCCCTGCGCAGCCGCGGAGATTCCGCCCGGTCGATCACGGCCCGGCTTCGGACCAAGGGCCTCGATCCCGCGATGATCGCCGATGCGCTTGACCGCGCCGGGGAAGAGACGGGCGGGGAGCTGGAATCGGCACGTCGCCTCGCCCGCCGCCGCCGGCTTGGCCCATGGCGGGCTGTCGATCGCCAGCCCGGCGACCCTGACGCCGCGCGCGCTCAGCATCAGAAGGACCTCGCGGCCCTGGCTCGGGCCGGCTTTGCCTTCGAGATCGCCCGGGCGGCGCTGGATCCCGACATCGAAAGCGAAGATTGAGGCGGGATAACGCGCCCACCGCGGGCGCCACGACGTTCTAGGCTCTGGACCCATAAATTGATTCCGTTTTGCGTTGGTTTGTGATTCAA